>JBATYS010000361.1:0-4010 GCA_049674205.1 Candidatus Aminicenantaceae bacterium | reverse complement strand
TAAAACATCGAGGCCCTGATGATGAAGGGATCTTTGTCGAGAACAATGTCGGCCTCGGCACCCGTCGCTTGAGCATTATCGACATTGAGGGAGGTCATCAGCCTCTATCCAACGAGGACGGCTCTGTGTGGGTGGCTTTCAACGGAGAGATCTACAATTTCCCCAACCTCCGCAAGGAACTCATTGCTTGCGGTCACACATTTAAAACCCGAACAGACACCGAAACCATCGTCCACAGCTATGAGGAATGGGGCGAGCTATGTTTCCAAAAATTCCGGGGCATGTTCGCCTTCGCTCTTTGGGATAGTCATAAAAAAAAGCTCCTGATCGTTCGGGACCGGATGGGTATAAAACCTCTCTACTACACGTTGATCGAAAACAGAGATCGTACTCTTGTCTTTGGCTCGGAACTTAAGGCCATCCTCGTCCATCCAGAGGTCAAACGATCTCTCGAACCTCAGGCTATTGACCTCTATTTGACTTTAGAATATATTCCGGAACCCTTTTCCGCCTTCAAGAATATCTACAAATTGCCGGCAGGAGCATTTCTGGTCTATGAGCGAGGCGAAATCCGTATCGAAAAGTATTGGGATGTTTCGGGGGAACAAGAAAGGGATGCCTCAACTACGATTCGCGGCGCAACCCTTGCTTCACTGGAGGACGAACTGTACGAGCACCTTAAGGAATCGGTCAAGGCACGGCTTTTATCCGATGTGCCTCTTGGGGCTTTCTTGAGCGGCGGTATTGATTCTTCGGCCATCGTGGGCCTGATGCACGAACTGGGCGTCTCGCCCATAAAAACCTTCTCCATCGGCTTTGAAGATGCCACCTATAATGAACTCGAGCATGCCCGCCGTATTTCTCAGAAATTTAACACAGACCACGAAGAGTTCATCCTAAAACCCCAAGCATTAGAGCTAACGGAAAAACTCGTCCATCACCTTGACGAACCATTCGCAGACTTCTCCATCTTCCCCACCTATCTGATCTCGAAAATGGCCCGGGCACATGTCAAAGTCATCCTCTCCGGAGACGGCGGAGACGAACTCTTTGCCGGATATGAACATTATCAGGCCCAAAAGCTATCCCGTTTACCTCTTGTGTCTTTTCTGTCCAAACCCATGCCCATTTTCCTGAGAAAACTTCCACCCTCCTCCAAAAAGAAAGGCCTCTGGAACAAGCTGCAGCGGTATGCACAAGGTTTCGAGCATCCACAGGACTTAAGGCACCTCCGGTGGATGATGTTCCTCAACCAAAAAGAACGGGAAGAGCTGTATTCCAAGGACTTCCGCCACGAACTGGGAGGGATCAAGCCCTTCCGTTCGATCCCTCCTCTTGATAGATTGTACCCACAACTGGACCGATTTGATGACATCAATGGAGAACTCTATCTCGACCTGAAGTCATACCTGGTCGACGATATTCTGGTCAAGGTTGACAGGATGAGCATGGCGACATCTCTTGAGACACGGGTTCCGCTGATCGATCATAAGGTCGTTGAATTTGCTTTCCGGATCCCAGGACATCTCAAGCTAAGGGGCATGACCACAAAATGGATCTTCAAAAAAACCATGGAAAGACTTCTCCCGCATCAAAACATCTACCGGAGCAAAGAAGGTTTCTCTATCCCGATCAAACACTGGTTGAAGAATGAATTAAAAGAGTTGATGCTCCATTATCTCAGTGAAAGCCGGATCCAGGACGCCGGGCTCTTTAACTCGAACTCAATCAAACACAAAATCGACACACACATGGAGGGGAGAGAGAACTACAGCCACCAGCTATGGGCTCTTCTCGTCTTCGAGATCTGGCGTGAAAAGTTCCTAAAATCCTGATGGGCTGCATCCCCAAAACCGTGATGAATGACGTTCCGAGTGTTCCAATTGGTGATTTCAAAAACACGGTTTTCTCCACCACACAATTTGAACACTCAAAAACGTACTATGTTTCCTGCCATCATGGTTTGGAGATGCTTGCAATCCTTATGATCGGTTAGGAACTTCATTAGGAATAACCGAAACAACAAAAACTGTGCGCGTTTCAGGGGACACCTTGTGCTTTTCTGAGACAGGAAGGCCGAGAACCCAGACGATCTCATCTCCTGAGAGGAAGACGGGATGTCTGTCCCGCTCTGGCTGGGGAATACCCTTCGCACGCATGATCTCCTTAAGCTTTTTTCGGCCGGGAGAACCCAGGGGTTGGTACCTATCTCCTTCCCAACGGTTCCGCACACGGAGCGGGAATTTGAGTTTACTCCAATCCAGATATACCTCCATATTATTGTCTGTTCTCAAAGAGGAACGCTCTATATTCTCCTGACTTGTCCCCTTAAAGCGCATGCCCAGTTCCTGGATATCCAAAATTTGGTCCCAAGTCCATGAATATGTGTACTGGACTTTTGGGAGCAGGTCCTCTTTTAAAAAGACCGATCCCTGCTCTCTTTTTAACACGAATCTCTCCTTGAGGGAAAATTCTTTTCCTTCGTTAAGCTTCAAGATTTGTTCCACGTCCTCGAAAGAAATTCTCCGGAGGTCGCCTCTGAGTCTGTGTATGAAATGGCGGACCACTCGCCTTCGGATAGCGAGAGGCAAGCTGTGCAACTTTCTGATATCAAGCGCCACACGATTTTCCCCTTCCAACAGAACATCCCGGGCCTTGGCAGCCGAGAGTGAATCCAGGAATGTCTCTTCCTCCATCAACAGAGAGGTCAGTTTGCCCAAACGAGGAACGATCTTTGGATCAAAATTCTCTTTAAGATAGGGGATCAGGTCAATCCGGATCCTGTTCCTCAGGAATGAAGAGTCGAAATTGCTCTCATCGATGCGGTATTCGAGCCCTTTTTTCTCCAGATAATCCTCGATCTCCTCCCTCTCGATTCTCAACAACGGCCTGATCACCCTGCCGTCGATGACAGGATAGATCCCGGCCAACCCTCTCAAACCACTCCCCCTGAGCAGGCGGAGGAAAAACGTCTCCGCTTGATCGGACATGGTGTGTCCGGTTGCGATCTTGGCTCCACCGACCGTCTTGGCGATCCTGCCCAGGAATTCATATCTCAGCAACCGGCCCGCTTCCTCAAGGTTCAGCTTATTCTGTTTGGCATAGGACGGCACATCGGAAGACTCCACAAAAAGAGGGATCTTTTGGGATGAGGCGATGGTTCGAACAAAACTCTCATCGTCGACCGAGCTGGCGCGAATGCCATGATTGAAGTGGCCCAGATAGAGCGAAATATCCCAATCTCTTTGGATCTCAAGAAATAAAGACAGCAGTGCTGTAGAATCTCTCCCGCCTGAGTAAGCCACACAGACTTTATCTCCCTTCTGAAGCAGGTCGAAGTCATGAATGGCATCTAAAAACTTGTCGAGGATCATATTTTTTCCAATTCAAAAGCCTCAAATCGAAGGTTACATTATTATTCGCTCAATATAAAAAGTCCCCCTCCCGCCTTTAGCCCCCAGCGAGAGAATTTCTGCTGTTTCAGGTGCAGAGAGTAAAGAAAAAAGTGGTGGCGGTGGAGGGATTTGAACCCCCGACACTACGGATATGAGCCGTATGCTCTAACCTCTGAGCTACACCGCCAGTGGCAAAGATTTTAGCGAAAATATCCCTCTAAGTCAATTTGCAGCAGAGAAAATCTTTGTGTTTTAGCGGATGGTGATGTCGGATTCGCGTGATGTGAAACTCACAGATTGACCAGTGGGGCTGTTCGCCGAAATCCCGGAAAATGCAATCGAGCTTTCCCCCTTGCCTTTCGAAGTAAAAACCAAGGTGGCCACCCGGCCACGTCCCCTGAATCCTTTAGCGACCTCAGGACTCGAAAAACCGATGGTGCACATACCGGCAGAATTGTCGATGTTTTGCAGAAAAGAGGGATTTTTTCCGAACTGCTGGGCATAGCCACCCACGATCACCTGTTTCAACTCGAGGACTTGAGGATTAAAGGACAGATTAAAGGACATATTCCCGATCTCCCCTGAGGAGCTGATGTTCACATTGACGCGAAAATC
>JBATYS010000360.1:0-4451 GCA_049674205.1 Candidatus Aminicenantaceae bacterium | reverse complement strand
AATAAACCTTTTCTATAGCCATGGATGCATATTCGACGATCGTTTTCAGGATGTTTAAATCCGCTGTCGTATACGCTTTGTTGTTTTCCTTGTTGATCAGCTGGAAAACTCCTATGATCTGTTCGGTCACCACTAAGGGTGCACCGATCGTGGATTCCGCTGTGAAATCGATATTTTTTTGGATGGTTTTGCTGAATCGGTCATCTTTTGTGACATTTTCAATGAGATCTGCCTTTCCTTCCTTAACGATCCATCTGGATAATCCTTCGGGCTTGGGCAATTTCAATCCGGTCAGCTTATCAGCGCTGTTTCCGCTTATAAGCCTAAAATAGAGCACATCTTTTTCTTTTTCTCGGAGTATAAGGGCGTAGGTAACAGGAGAAAAGATCTCTCCGATCTTTTTCATGACCTGATCCATGGCTTCGTTAATGGTCTTGGCTGCAGTGACTCCTATTTCAATATCTGCAAACGTTGAAAGCTCTACGTATTCATCGATATTGAGAATCTCTTTGTCCTTGTCCATTTTATATCTTCCCCTTTATATACGTTCTTTCTTTGGAAGTCATCGGCTTGTTTTTAAAACTAATAACACAGCCATCATCTGATGTCAATTGCTCTCCGTTCGCCTTGATTAATTGCCTGGATTATTCAAGAGTTGAGATTGCTGCAAAGGCAAGGCAGTGGCCCACGAAGCTGTAGTGAACTACTGCGAGTGGGTTACAACGAAGTCTTTGTTGTGAGATCAGCTCGCCCGAAGGGTAAAAAATGTCGATTATAAATAGAAAGAACATTGGAAACGGAATTGTCAATGTGATTTTCTGGAAGAATTATGTAAATATCTGATATTGTTTTTGTTGAACAAAGTATCGACATTTTTTATGAATAATTCAGGATAAATAAGGTATCGATGTGAAATAAGGATAATACTTGATTGATGGAAAAAACCTCAGTACTATAAGTGATATCTATGGCACGGCATAAATTGCGGAGGTAGGGATCGATGGAACACATAATACAGTTTTTAACGGGATTGCCTTTGTTTGAGGGTTTTTCTCCAGAAAAAATGGAAGAACTTATCGATAATTGCTATTTCAGAACCTACACACCCGGGGAAGTGATCATTCAAATGGGACAACATGGCCGATTTCTTGGGATTATGCTCGATGGGGAGGCTGAGGCCATTATCCCAAGCAGATCGGGAAAGCGGATCAAGATCGGCGAGATAAAACAAGGTAGTTTTCTCGGAGAGATCTCGCTGCTTACGGGAGAGCCTACAAATGCAGATGTCATTGCAGTAGAGAAATGTGAGCTTTTTCTGATTCCGCCAGAAAGTTTTACAAAATATATCGCCATCAATCCTCAGTCTGTGAGGGTGATGGCAAAGACTATCACGGAAAGGCTAAGAGCTCGCCAACACAATGAAGAAGAGCAGATGCGGATCGAGGCTGCATGGCAGAGTGTGCCAGATCCTTACGGATTAGAGCTTTCTTCTCCGACACCCCATAAAATCCTGGTGGTCAACTGTGGAAGTTCTTCTCTCAAGTACAATTATTTTGATACAGAACGGCCCTCGGATAATTGTGAAGGGATCGTAGAAAGGATCGGGCTCGAGACATCACGCATTGTATCCAAGCATGGCAAAAAGAAGACGACCAGAGAGCTCGGGAGCATTGGTTATGAGGAAGCTTTTAAAGCAGTTGTTGAAGCACTTACAGATCCAGTTGAAGGAGTGATCCAGGATATGGAAGAGGTCAGTACAGTGGGGCATCGTGTGGTCCATGGAGGTGCGAAGTACAGTCATCCGGTCATCATCGATGACGATGTAATCAAGGATATTGATGAATTTTCACGCTTGGCGCCTCTCCATAATCCTCCAAACTTGATGGCGATCAAGGAAAGTATCCGCCTCATGCCCAACGTGCCCCAAATCGCTGTATTTGATACTGGTTTTCACCAGAAGATGCCTCGACATGCCTATCTCTATGGTCTCCCGTATAAACATTATGAAGAGGATCAGATCCGTCGATACGGTTTTCATGGCATATCCCACAATTATGTAGCGCTGCAAGCTGCTGCTTATTTGAAACGGAATTTTCGAGAAATGAAGATCATCACCTGTCACCTGGGGAATGGGGCTTCTGTTTGTGCCATCGATCATGGGAGGTCAGTGGATACTACAATGGGTCTGACTCCCTTGGAAGGGTTGATCATGGGAACCCGATGTGGGGATGTAGATCCATCGATTGCTATTCATCTTTGCAGAGAAAAGAATCTAACCTTAGACGAAGTGGATGAAATCCTGAATCGGCAGAGTGGGCTAAAAGGCCTCTCGGGGATTTCAAGCGACTTTAGAGAGATCGAGGAGGAAGCCAACAAGGGGAATGAGAGAGCGTTAACTGCAATTCATGTCTTTTGTTACCGGATCAGGAAGTACATAGGCGCATATACGGCCGCTTTAGGGGGATTTGATGCCCTTGTTTTCACCGGGGGGATCGGAGAGGGGAGTGCATGGGTGAGAGGTTTATCCTGTCAGGGATTGACTGCAATGGGTGTCCATGTAGACTCATTGCTGAATAAAAAGACACCTGATTCACCCGATGAAGTGAGAGATATTTCCGAAGAGAACTCTCAAGTCAAAGTCTTGGTCGTTCCAACCAATGAAGGGAGAATGATCGCCAGGGAGACAATACGTTCGTTAGAGCATGAAAATGCCTCAGAGCTTATCAAGATTAAGAAAGAACGAAGAATCCCAGTTGAGGTATCTGCACACCATGTCCACTTATCGAATGAAGATATTAAAACTCTATTCAGCCCGAAAAGCGAGCTGACTCATCGCTCTGACCTCTCGCAGCCAGGGCAGTTTGCCTGTGAGGAGACAGTCAATCTTATCGGGCCAAGAGGGCGCGTGGAGCGTGTGAGAGTCCTCGGCCCAGCACGAGGAGAAACTCAGGTTGAGATCTCTATGACAGAAGAGTTTAAGCTGGGTGTTAAGGCTCCGATTCGTGCATCAGGGGTTCTTAAAGGCAGTCCAGGGATCACATTAGAGGGGACCAGTGGAAAGGTCAATATTCCTTACGGAGTGATCTGTTCCCTTCGCCATATCCATATGTCTCCGGAAGATGCTCTTTCCTCTGGTGTGAGGGATAAAGATATCGTGAGTGTCCACGTCGAAGGGGAGAGGAAATTGATCTTCGGCGATGTTTTGGTTCGCGTGCATCCCGATTTTCGCCTCAGCATGCACATCGATACGGATGAAGCCAATGCAGCGAACCTTCGGACAGGAATTGCCGGAATTCTAGTTGGCGTTCAGGATCGAAGGTAGTGCCACCAGTTTTGTCCAGTTTTGTCTTAGTGACTTGACAACAATCCAACTGCATGATAGTGATATAAGCCATTTCCAACACCAAGAGAAAGAATATGTCCCCTGGCTTCAATAATATCGAATCATCGGATGCTCCTCCCCCTCTTTCTGAGGAGAATGCATCTCATTTCAAGCTGAATGAAAATTCCCATATTGCCGTCATCGGTGGTGGCCCGGCTGGATCTTTTTTTACCTATTTTCTACTGAAAATGGCAGATAGGGTGGATTTAAAGCTCCATGTGGATATTTTTGAAACCAGGGATTTTGATAATCCGGGCCCGCCGGGTTGCAACATGTGTGGCGGCATCATTTCCGAAACATTGGTGCAGACTCTAGCCACTGAAGGAGTCGAACTCCCGCCCAATGTCGTTCAAAGAGGAGTCGATTCTTATTTCCTTCATATGGATGTGGGCAGTGTGAAGATCGAAACGCCTCTTCAAGAGATGAGGATCGCTGCTATTTACAGAGGTGGTGGTCCTAAAGGAAACACAGACCTGGAATGGGGAAGTTTTGATGGGTATCTATTGAAATTGGCACGATACAAGGGAGCTCACCTGATCGATGATAGAGTTGTGGATGTGTCCTTGTCAAATGGCCGCCCTGAGATCAAAACTCGTGGGGGGATAGTCCGATCTTATGACCTACTCGTTGTGGCCGTGGGAGTAAACTCTCCGGCGCTTAAACTATTTCAAGATCTTGGTCTGGGATATAAACCTCCTGGAACGACGAAGACATATATTTGTGAATATTATTTGGGACATGAAGGGGTCGGGAACAATTTGGGAAGTTCTATGCATACCTTTTTACTCAAAATCCCGAGGCTCGAGTTTGCAGCGATCATCCCTAAAGGAAGTTATGCAACTGTGTGTATGCTCGGGTATAAGATAGATAAGGAGCTTGTCCGATCTTTTCTAAATGATCCTGCAGTCAAGAAAAACTTCCCTCCGGACTGGGACTCTGATAAGGGGGCATGTCAATGTTCCCCGCGGATGAATATCACGCCTGCCAAAAAACCCTATGCCGAACGGATGGTATTCCTCGGCGATTGCGGTGTCAGCCGATTATACAAGGATGGTATCGGTGCAGCCTA
>JBATYS010000359.1:0-1935 GCA_049674205.1 Candidatus Aminicenantaceae bacterium | reverse complement strand
CGAAGTTCTTGCCATTGTAGGTTACCAATGACTGGAAATTCATCTCTTCAAAGAATTGAGCCATCTCCTGGAGCATACGCTCTTCTTCTGCGAGATCGCCCAGGAAATATTGCGCCACCCAGAATTTGTCGTCCTTGTAATAGCCCATGCCGACATTGAATGGGATCGTCCCCGTTCCTCCTGAAAGGCCGGTCGTTTCGAGGTCGATAAAAAGGGCTGTCGAGAGGTCTAAATTGCGAAATGTTTCATCCTTGCTCAAACAGGCTAGGATATCTCCGCTGATCTTAAGTCCGGAGGAGATGGTGATTTTGCCGTATCGGGTTTCGAGATTGAAGGGATTTTGAGTGAATTGGAGCGGCTCACGTTCTTGAGGTTCTAACTGTGGAGTTTGGGGCGATGGTGATTTTTCACGACGAGTGAGGGTGATGAGCTGCTCGAGTTTTTCTTTTGTGGAAAGGACTTTTTCATTGTCGAGCTTCGACCATGTATCTTTGATCTGCTGCGTTTTCGAGCGGGCTTCGCGTTCTTTTTTGAGATGTTTGAGTTTATCTTTAATATCGGTCATTGTGTGTTTTCGAAATGAAATTTATTCGCCCATGAACTGCAGGATGATGTTACGCGAACGCGGACGATTGTCAAAATCAACAAATATGATCTGCTGCCACGTGCCGAGGTTTAGCCTCCCCTTACTGAAAGGGACTGTGAGTGAGGGGCCGAGAAGAGCTGCCCTCACATGGGAGAATCCATTCCCATCGCCCCATTTTGCATCGTGATGGTAATGAGCTGCTTGTGGGATCAGCCGTTCCATCATGGCCGAGAAATCCTCGACTAGGCCTGACTCATGTTCGATGGTGGTGAATCCACCGGTCGATCCCGGTACAAACATTGTGACAATGCCATCCTGGATTCCGGTTGAGGCAAGTTTTGTATTCACCTCTTCTGTGACGTCGATCATATCGTTGTAGCCCTTGGTGTTCATGCTAAAAGATTCACTTATGACTTTCATGGTAAACGCTCCGTACCCATATTAAGATAATTTGGATTGGGCGTAAAGGTATTACATCGATCGGAGAGATTTAAAGTGAAAAATTGAGAATGAGAAATGCGGATAGTAAGGGATTTGATGGGCTGAAAAAGAACTTAAACGGGGAGGGATGATTCTATATCCAAAAGCAGGGCGTCGAAAACACAGCATGCATCGGGAAAGTTTTGTGGGATTCCCTAATAATGTTGGCGTATGGCGTCAATAGAATCATCCCCTTCAAACCTCGGTCTTTAAGCCGAACCCATCTTCGGCAATTAAAAGACATATTAAAACATATATAAATGAATAGAGAGATGTCAAGCGACAATTAATTTTTGGCGAGTTTGCGATGTTTAGTTAAAAATAATTTCTGTATCCTTGGGCTACCTTCGATAAAGGTAGATACTGTGTTCTTTGCCGTCTTCGGCTTTTAGGGAAGCATAGTCTACGAGTTTATTCTCCCACCGCTCTATCGAGTAGTTGTGTGTGAGGACAGGCGTACCGATATTGAGCTGCCTCTCCAGGTGAGGCCGCATCATTTCGTTTGACTCTACGAGGAGATACATCGTGACCACAGTGGCTCCTGACAGGATCGCTTTTGTAGCATCCTCCATACGAAAAGTGACAAGATTTTCCACTCCTGCGGCTTTGGCATCCGATTTGGATTTCCGGATCAATTGTGGATCGAGCTCGATCCCAACGGCATGAACTCCATATTTTTTTGCCGCGGCTATCACAATCCTCCCATCGCCACTGCCGATGTCGTACAAAACGTCATCTTTATCCAGTTCTGCCATTTCGAGCATTTTATTGACCACAGACATTGGCGTAGCCACATAGGGTGCTAGGTCCGCAACATCAGACCTTCCATGAGCGCCTAGAAAGAGCTCCACCTCGCCGTTCTCATCGTA
>JBATYS010000358.1:0-5247 GCA_049674205.1 Candidatus Aminicenantaceae bacterium | reverse complement strand
GAGCCAAAACAGCCAGAGAAGCCATCAAGGTTGTCGATGAATTGACCAAAGAATTCGGATACATCGATGTGGGAGAATGTTTCACTTTCGCCGATCCTAAAGAAGTCTGGTTCTTCGAGATCTTGGGTCCTGGGAGAGATAGAAAGGGTGCTGTCTGGGCTGCAGTGAGGATCCCGGATGATGAGATCGCAGTGTCGGCCAACGGATGCAGGATCAGGGAGATCGACCTGAAAGACAAGGATAAATTTATGGCCTCGGATAATGTGTATTCTCTGGCAGAAGAGATGGGCTGGTGGGACCCCAAGAGCGGGGAGTCTTTTGAATTTTGTTATGCCTATGCGCCAGGTACGCGGACAAGTATGGGCACCCGCCTTCGGGAGTGGCGAGTTTTGAGCTGGTTGGCCCCCTCACTTAAGCTCGATCCCTATTCAGAGAATTATCCGCTTTCGGTCAAACCGGACGAAAAAGTTTCGATCCCGGATATCCTCGAGATCTTCAGGGATGCCTATGATGACACAAATTTTGACATCACCACGCAGATGATGACCTCGAACAGCAAGGGTGAGGCAGTTAAAAGCCCGGTGGCCACACCGTTTATGAATGGAGAGTTGAGAAAGCTTTTGAATATCGAGCGGTACAGAACGATCTGTGTGCCCTATTCCACATACCTCCAGGTCACGCAGTCCAGAGAGTGGTTGCCGAATGCGATCGGCGGTGTTGTCTGGTTGGGATATGACAATCCTGCGACGACGCCGCATATACCGTTTTATTGCGGTATATCCAAGATGCCGGATTCTTATATGGTCGATGGCCGGTGGGGGTACAGGACGGATTGTGCCTGGTGGGCCTTCCGCAGAGTTAGTAAATTAGCGTTATTCCGGTGGCAGGACATGACTCAAGACATCGCAAATGTCTGGGAACCGATCGAGGACAAGGCCTTTACAGAACAAGCTCAGATCGAAGAAGAAGCCCTCCGCCTCTACAAGGAAGATCCCCAAAAAGCCAGAGAATTCCTCACCAAATACTGCCTCGACATCGCCAACAATGCCGTCGATGCCTACTGGACCCTTGGTGACAATCTCTGGGGAAAATATGCCAGATATTTCTAATGGGTTTTAGCTAATCTCATGTAAATCTGGCAAACACAATAATATAGCCAGTATTTTTGTGTTTGACTATTTCTCTCGATAATAATATGTTATATGTAAATGTCGCGAGGGGATGAAGGTGACTCTGAGCTGTCCTAAATGCCAGTTTGAAAATCCAGAAAACACGAAATACTGCGGAAACTGTGCCACACCTCTCCCTCTATCCGATGATACTCTAGAAGCTCAAACTGAAACTTTAGTAGTCCCAATAGCAGATATGCGCACAGGCAGCATTTTGGTGGGCCGGTATGAAATTATCGAAGAACTGGGAAAAGGAGGGATGGGAAAGGTTTATAAAGCGCTGGATAGAGAAATAAATGAGAAGATTGCCGTTAAGATTATCAGACCTGAAATCGCAACCAATAAAAAAATAATCGAGCGTTTCCATAATGAACTGAAAATGGCTCGGACGATTACTCATAAAAATGTCTGTCGGATGCACGACCTTGGAAAGGATGGAGATACACGATTCATAACCATGGAATATGTTTCTGGTGAAGATTTAAAAAAATCCATAAGACGGATGGGACCGCTCACCGTGAGGAAAACGCTTTCAATTGGAAAACAGATATGTCAGGGACTTTCAGAAGCACACCACCTAGGTGTTTACCACAGGGATCTCAAGCCTCACAATATCATGATCGATCGAGAGGGGAATGCCAAAATTATGGATTTTGGGATTGCACTGTCTCAAAAGGCGAATGGAATCACTGATTCGAATATCATAATAGGAACACCCCAATATCTATCACCTGAACAAGTGGAAGGAAAAATGGTGGATCAACGGGCTGATATCTATTCCTTAGGAGTGATTCTTTTCGAAATGGTCACAGGACAAGTCCCGTTCGATGGGGACACAACCCTCAGCATTGCTGTCAAACACAAAACAGAAATACCTCGCGATCCCAAAGAGTTTAACGCCCAAATCCCTGAAGAACTCAGTCAGCTTATCCTAAAGTGCATGGAAAAAGAACCAGAGAAGAGGTATCAAACAGCAGAAGAACTCTGCTCTGAATTAACACTAATCGAGAGTGAAATTCCTACAAGTGAGACCGCGGTTTCAAGAGAAGCATCCAAACTTAAAACAATAATAACTAGGTTGAAGTTGTCCCGCTTTCCGGCAGCACTCTTGCTTTTAATTCTTATTGCTGCTCTCGGGTATTTTATTTATACGCAAATTTTTGTTAAGGGAAGCCGCGATACCACTTCACCCGTTGGAACAAAGCATAGGAATTCGGTCATTTTATTGCTCCTTAGAGATTTAAGCCCAAATAGAGATCAGGATGCATCCTGCGTTGGGATGACGGAAAGACTTATTATGAACCTCATCGCTTTTGATGAATTAAGAGTAATAGGTCTAGAAAGTGCTCTCGCTTATCGGGATTCAAAAAAATCTGTTCAAGAGATCGGCAGGGAGTTACAGGTCAATAATGTTTTGGAGGGAACCTTAAAAACAGATGAGGATAACATCAATGTCACTATTAAAATCAGCAGTGTTGAGGATGGATCGGTTTTCTGGGGTAGGGAATATCAACGAAGTAGCGAAGATGTTTTTAGACTTCAAGATGACATATCAAAATCTGTGGCTGAGGTGTTAGGGATTGAGAGAGTTAATGAAAAATACAGCAAGGTTAAGCCAAGAGAGTCCGTGAGTCTCAGAGCGTACGAATCATATAAGTATGGGAGGCATTTCGAGTTACGCTATTATGAGTCTAAGGATAAGAAAGATCTTGAAGCTTGTGAAAAAAATTACTTAGATGCGATAAAAAAAGATCCAAATTATGCTTTGGCGTACTGGCGGCTAGGAAATTTTTACTATAATTTGTACGTTTACAATCAGGAAGAAAAGTATTTTGATCTGATGTATGAATATTTTATGAAAGCCAAAGAGATCGATGAAAATCTGGCAGAAGTGAACGTTGGGCTTGGCTGGTATCGCTTTGACAAAAAAGATAATGATGGAGCTTTCCAATATTTCAAAAGAGCATATGAACTCGATCCCAATAATGCAGAGATCAATTTTCATGTGGGCGGCTTTTTAAGAAGTATCGGCTTGTATGATAAGGCAATAAAATATTACTCTCAGGCCTTTGAACTGGAACCCACGCCATCGGAATTTGCTGATTGGAATATCGTTCGTGCAAGATGCTACAGCTTCAATGGGCAGTATGAGGAAGCTGCAAATTACTTGGAAAAAGCCATTGAAATAAAGCCTGATCCGGAGCTTAGTCTCGAATATGCAAAACAACTGATCATGCTGAAACGATTTGGAGATGCAGAATTCCAAATCTCAAAAGCAGAGAAATTATCTCCTGATGATCCCTTGATCAGACATCTCCGCGCCTGGATTTTTGCAGCCAAAGGAGAGAAAAGCAAAGCCTTAGAGCTAATTGAGGATAGCGACACCAATTTTTTGTATCGTTTCACCTGCATCTATGCACTTTTAGGCATGAAAAATGAAGCGATAACAAATATCCAATTGGGAATTGAAAGAAGCTTTGAGATGTATAGAGATTATTTATACTCCTATCCCTACTTAAAAAGCACACCTTGCCTTGATAATCTGAGAGACGATTCTCGTTTTCAAGAAATTGTGAACATAGAAAAACAAAAATATGATGAAAAATTAAAGAAGTATCGGGGGCTATGATCCATACAAAGACTTGTAGAAATTTATGGATTTATTTGACAATCAATTTTTCCTTTGGTAAAAGTTAATAAGCGTTTGATATATTACTAGATCAGCAATGAGGGGAAATTTTGGCTCTTTTCATTGGTGATAAACAACTGTCGTCTCTTGGTCTTTGGGGAGGGGGATGTCAGATAATATAAACTCGTATGACTAAAATGAAGGAGGGAATTATGAAATCTAAGATTTGGTCGATTTTGGTTGTATTTATTCTCGTTTTAATCGTTTGCTCAGATGGAAAGAATGTTCAATCTGATGTTGCTAAGATGAATTTCAGTGGACCAGGAGTAGATTGGTTGTTGACAAAAGTGCCAGAGCCATACACCTTGGATGAGCTTGAAAAAATTTTTGAAGAAAGAAATCTTAAGCTGTCAAATTACTTTTTGGAGGGAAATTTTGAAGAAATAGGTAATTATTATGGACCTCTTGGATGGATCGAGCTTCCCGGAAATGCAGGCATAGTTTCAGGAAGCGAACAAATTGCTCTTTTCTTCAAAAATCTCAAAGAAACAGCACAATTTACTAGAGACGTAAGGTCAGTGACATTTAGAAGCGAAGTTTTAGAAATAGGAGTAAATGAACATTTATATTCCCATCCAAGCCAGAAAAATCCTGAACTGGACCCTGTCTACCCGATTACAGAAAGAATCAAGATTATTTATGATATTCAAAATAATTCTAGAGTGGAGCTCGAATCTTCAACAACGTATCTTCATTCACGGAAAACCTTTAAATAGAGCCTAATCTCTAAAAGTGAAAACACTGAAGCGTTCTATAAAAAAGACTCGAAATAACTGACAAAATCCAAACAATATATATTAGAGCCCACCTGAGAGAGGTGTATATTTAGATCTATCCACTTAGGCTCTTAACGATCTCAAATAATATTGTGTGAAGGAGTGCCTTTTTTGGGCTAGAATTTAGCCAATTAGTTTGACTATCCATTTATGTAATCTTATTTTATAGATGAGTATGCATTTGAGGGGATGGGTCCATCATGAAATGTCCCAAGTGTCAATTCGAGAATCGTGAGAACACGCGATTCTGTGGGAATTGTGCCACTCCGCTCTCCATCTCTGATGAAACTCTTGAAGCTCCCACGGAAACTCTAGCCACACCGTTGCCGGATATCACTTGGGAAAGTGTGCTCAGTGAAAGGTATGAAATCATCGAGGAGATCGGAAAAGGTGAGATGGGAAAAGTCTACAAAGCTTTTGATAAGGACGTCGATGAGAATATCGCCTTGAAGATCATAAGACCGGAGATCGCCTCGAACACACAAATCAGCGCTCGGATATCTATTCTTTAGGATTATCATGTCTCGAAGTATAATGACCTATAGCTCTTTCCAGTAGCCCTACGCTACAGTTATCTTTCCCTTAAAGATCTTGTAGAGATAAATCGTATACC
>JBATYS010000357.1:0-1573 GCA_049674205.1 Candidatus Aminicenantaceae bacterium | reverse complement strand
GGTCCTGGATCAAGCGCTGGCTTTAAATAATTCTTGAAGCATTTCCAAATCCATGTTGATGTTATCCAGAGTAATCAGACTGATCACTAAACAATGTTAAGGAGTATTCAAGCCATCGCGGATTTGGAAATTCAAACAATAATTTCTTATGACTTGATAAAATTCCGGAATCGTTTATTATTTTAGGGGGCGCTCGGGTCAGAGAGTGTCACTGCAGATCCAACCCGGATAAGGGTCGAGGAAAACTATAAAAGATGACCAAAAAAAAATTAAAAGAGGCGGCTTCTTCTTTAGATTTCATCAGGACGATCATCGAAGAGGACATAAAAGTCAATAAGAATGATGGACGGGTCCACACACGCTTCCCTCCCGAGCCGAACGGATACCTGCATATCGGCCACGCCAAATCCATATGCCTGAACTTCGGACTGGCCCAGGAGTATAATGGTCTCTGTAATTTGAGGTTCGACGACACAAATCCCACCAAAGAAGAAGTGGAATATGTAGACTCCATCAAAGAAGATATCCGTTGGTTGGGATTCGATTGGGGGAACCGAGAGTACTATGCATCCGACTACTTTGAAACACTCTATGACTATGCCATTCAGTTGATCAAAGCCGGAAAGGCCTATGTTGACGACCTCAGTGCGGATGAGATCAGGGAGTTCAGGGGCACACTGACTGAGCCAGGTAAAGAGAGTCCTTTTCGTAACAGATCCATTGAAGAGAACCTGGACCTATTCAAACGCATGCGTACAGGGGAATTCCCGGACGGCGCACGAACCCTTCGCGCCAAGATCGAGATGGCCTCGGGGAACCTGAACATGAGAGACCCTGTCATGTACCGCATTCTCCATGCATCGCACCACAGAACAGGAGACGATTGGTGCATCTATGCCACATACGACTGGGCTCACGGACAATCGGATTCTATCGAGGGTATCACACATTCCATCTGTACTCTGGAATTTGAAGACCATAGGCCTCTTTACAACTGGTTCATCGAGCAGTTGGGTATTTTCCCTTCCCGACAAATCGAATTTGCCCGTCTCAATTTGTCCTATACAGTGATGAGCAAGAGAAAACTGCTTCAGCTCGTGGAAGAGGGACATGTATCCGGATGGGATGATCCGCGGATGCCGACAATCTCGGGAATGCGGAGGCGCGGCTACACACCTGAAGCCATCCGGGATTTTTGTGACCGGATCGGGCTTGCCAAGAGAGAAAGTACAGTCGATATCGCCCTCCTGGAACATTGTCTCCGCGAAGACCTCAACAGACGGGCCGAGCGTGTCATGACTGTCCTGCATCCGATACGTCTGGTTATCGATAACTATCCCGAAGATAAGGTAGAAATGCTGGAGGCCGTGAATAATCCGGAAGACGAGAGCATGGGTACACGAGAGGTCCCATTCTCCCGCATTCTCTACATTGAAAGAGAAGACTTCCGTGAGGAGCCGCCTAATAAATTCTTCCGCCTCGCTCCAGGCCGAGAGGTCCGGCTGAAACATGCCTATTATGTGATCTGTGAAGACGTGGTCAAAGATGAAAAAACCGGAGAGATCTTGGAGAT
>JBATYS010000356.1:0-4135 GCA_049674205.1 Candidatus Aminicenantaceae bacterium | reverse complement strand
CCGAAACGATCTCGGAGACGTCCGTGCTCAGAATACCCGTGCTCTGGAAATGGAGATGCTCGAGGCAGTCAGCCAGACGGGCAAACCGAATCAGATCATCCGTGACGGCTTTTCTTTCCTGCCGTGTCTCGGAATCCAGTATCGTGACCGCCACTGAGCCTGTAGCAAAGTGGACTTCATCGTCACCGAGTAAATACGCGATTTCTCCGTCCCTGTCATACATTTTAAGCGATGGAGGTGTGGATGAAAGAGAGTTTTCAATGAGCTTTGCGGTGATTCGGACTCTTTGTGAAGATGTATCCACATTCATTCCGGCTTCTCGGAATAGATCCAGCGCTTCTTCGTTCTCGATAAAAACTCCTTGATTTTCTAGGATAATGTATGCCTCATCTATGATTTTTTGGATTAATTCATTACTTAAAAGCTCAAGTTTTGGTCTTCGTGTTTTGATCATGATTTCCCTCCACGTTTAGATCGTCCATAACCTCATTCAGTGACATTGAATTAAATAGATCGATCTTAGACTGTTCGAACGTCTCGATTATTTTTCCACCAGTTTTTTCGCTGCACCCACAGCGGTAAGAGCGTTCTCCGAATATCCGTCAGCACCGATATCGTCCGCCCATTTTTGGTTGACAGGCGCTCCGCCCACCATGACTTTGAATCGTCCGTACAGACCTTTTTCTTTGAGACGTTCGATCAGCTTTCTTTGCCCGGTCATGGTCGTAGTCAGGAGCGCAGATAAACAGATCAGGTCAGCGTTCACCTCATCCGCTTTTTCGATAAACTGGTCCAGCTTCACATCCGCTCCGAGATCGACGACATCAAACCCGTTTGCTGAGAGGATCGAAGACACGAGGTTTTTACCGATATCATGGATATCTCCCTCGACGGTTCCGATCACGATTTTTCCCGCAGATCGCATGTCGATATGAGCTTTTTCTAATTCGGGCTTCATGATTTCCATAGCAGCTTTCATGCATTCAGCACTCGTGATCAACTCGGGCAAAAAATATTCCCCCTCTTCCCACAGACGTCCCACTTCCTTGATCCCGAGTATGTATCCCTGTTCGATGACCTCGTTGAGATCCATCTCTTCTGAGATCGCTCGTTGTGCCAGTTGTTTAGCATCATCTTTATTCCCTTCGATGATAGCCTTTTTGACCATACTCAGAAACTCTTCATTACTCATTTTTCGTTCTCCTTTTTCTTTAAATCAATCTTTAATTCTATTACTCTAATCTGCATGAGGTCAAGATGAATCATAAAAAAAAATAAGTCCCTCTCATTTCCACAGAAAACCTGGGGGCGATATGTGAAGTGAGATGATTCAAATAAAACATTGTTTATTTTGGGGATTATTGATTAATACTGCTTTGCCATGCTCTTTATCAGCCAGAGATTCTGTTGTCGTTGTGATTTATGTGAAGGATGTTGAATAATTGGTACAGAACAGATAAGATTTATGGCAGCATTCACCTTATGTAAAGCAAAAAGTACGGAGGACAGCCATGAAAAGAATTAAGACAGTTGTTTTGTTCATTATTGTGTGCGGGATTTTTCTTCATGCAGAGAATAAAAGGCCCTTCACCATCGATGATTATTTCAAAACTCAAGATATATCCGATATCCGGATTTCTCCGGATGGAGAAAAAGGGGTCTTTGTGAAACAGGAAATCATTGATGATAAAAGTGCAAAGGGCAAAATGAAACGGAAAAGCGACATCTACATGGTCACTCTTGCTGATAATGAGATCCATCGTCTTACCTCTCACGAAAAAGATTCCACGACGCCCCGATGGTCGTCTGATGGAAGATATCTCTTTTTCCTTTCAACGAGGAGCGGGAAAAGCCAGATATGGATGCTGGATATGAAACGGGGAGGAGAGGGGCAGCAACTCACGGACTGGGATCCCGGTATAGAAGAATATGCATGCTCTCCTGATTCCGAATATATCGCATTCGTCTCCAAAGATCCCAAAAAGAAAAAGGATGCGGATGAAGAAGAAAAGGATAAAAAAGACGATCCTTATGTCATAACCAGAACGAGTTACCTGTATGATGGATCCGGCTATTTTGGAGATCCTCGGGAATGGAATCACCTCTGGGTGATCTCCCTCCCTGATCCGAAAAATCCCAGAAAAATCACCGATGGGAATTTTGACGACAGAAATTGTGAATGGTCACCTGACGGGAAGCACATTGTTTTTGTTTCCAACCGAACAGGGGATGATGACAATAACGATAATTTCGATATCTGGATCGTTCCATCACAGGGGGGGGACGTCAAACAGTTCACCACGAACATCGGTTCGGATGTATCGCCTCGGTGGTCGCCTGACGGAAAATACATTGCCTATCTAGCAAACACTGAATCCAATAACCTCTACAAATTGAACAGACTCTGGTTGGCACCCGTTTCTGGAGGGCCGCCCAAATGCCTTTCCGAAAATCTAGACAGAGAGGTGAGCAACATTGTTTGGAGCTCTGACAGCGAATTTCTTTTCGGGCTCGTGCCTGATAAAGCCCGGGCACATATCTACAGCTTCGCTTGCAAAGATGGGAGTTTTAATAGAATCATCGGAGGGGAGAGACGGCTGTCTTCTATCAATCTTTCTAAACTAGGTGATCTTTTTGCCTTCAGTTTGGTCGACAACGATCATCCCGACGAAATTTTTACAGCTGCCTCAGATGGCAGCCGACTCCAACAAAGAACTTGGCTCAATCAACCATTGTTGGATGAAGTCAATCTTGGGAAAACAGAGAGGATTGAGTTCAAGAATCCCGATGGACAGACAGTTGAGGGATTTGTCTTGAAGCCTCCAGACTTTGATCCGGCCAATAAGTATCCTCTTATCCTCAAGATCCATGGAGGACCTCAGGGAACAGACGGAAATTATTTTTCTGCAGAAGGCCAGTGGTATGCAGCCAATGGGTACATTGTTCTCTGGGTGAATTACAGAGGGAGTTCAGATTATGGAGAGGCCTGGCAGGAAGCCATTACCGTGGACTGGTACTTCAAGGAATATGATGATTTGATGGCTGCTGTGGACTTCATGTGTGAAAAGGATTTTGTTGATTCCCAGAGGCTTGGAGTGACCGGGGTGAGTTATGGGGGGTGCATGACTAGCTGGATCGTGGGCCACACGGACCGTTTTGCCGCGGCAGTGGCCGAAAGGTTCGTCGCGGATAATTTCAGCTCCTTTGGAGTAGATGACACTGCTTACTGGTACGAAAAAGACTTTGGTCTTCCTTATGACGAAAAAAACTTTACCCAGTATCGGAAAACATCACCCATTCTCTATATTGAGAACTGCACAACTCCCATTCTCATCATGCAGTGTATGGAAGATCACCGCTGCCCCCTTCCTCAGGCTCTCCAATTTTACATGGGCCTCAAGAAGCTGAAAAAAGCTGAGACGCAGCTCATTCTCTATCCGCGCGAACCTCATGGGATTAGAGAAATTCCTCATCAGTCCGATCGTCTTCGAAGAATCGTTTCTTGGTTCGACCATTATATGAAAAAATAGAGGAAGAAAAGCATGAAACTCAAAGAAAAGGTCGCATTAATAACAGGGGGGAACTCAGGAATAGGAAAAGCCACAGCCATCCTTTTTGCTAAAGAGGGCGCCAAGGTGTGTATTACAGGACGGAATGAGAAAAGATGTGAAGAAGTTGTCAAAGAAATCACTGATGGCGGCGGTAAGGCGATATACATCATCGCAGATGTTCGGTTTCCCGATGAGTGTCAGAGTACTGTGGAGAAAACGATAAAGGCTTTTGAACGGCTGGATATTCTCTTTAACAACGCCGGGGTGTATTTCCCGAACACTGCAGTGGATTGTTCAGAAGAAGAATGGGATCTCACCATCGATATCAACCTTAAGGGGACATATCTGATGTTAAAATTCGCGCTCCCTCACATGATCGCCCAAAAGAGCGGTGTAATCATCAATAACGGTTCCGGATGGGGGATAGTGGGCGGCAATAAAGCTGTCTCTTATTGTGCATCAAAGGGCGGAGTTGTTCTTTTGACAAAAGCGATGGCCATCGATCATGCAAGACAGGGCATCCGGGTGAACTGCCTCTGCCCTGGCGATGTCGAAACACCGATGCTCGATGAAGATGCCAGGAT
>JBATYS010000355.1:0-2398 GCA_049674205.1 Candidatus Aminicenantaceae bacterium | reverse complement strand
GCTGAGGTGGAGGATGCCCGCAGTCGCCTGGCGTCCTTGCAGGTACCCTAAGCTGCAGAGGCCAGTACCTTCACGGTACTCACTGGTATTCCCCCAAAAAAGTGGACACATAGTTAAGCTTGGGCTTCAAGATAGTACTCCAAGGGTGTCTTATAATTCAACCCTGAGTGTCTTCTCTGGCGATTGTAGAAGATCTCGATGTAGTCAAAAACATAACTCTTGGCCTGGGATCTGCTGTGGAAGGTCCTCAGGTGAACAAGCTCTTTTTTAACTGAACTGAAGAATGATTCCATGATCGCGTTGTCGAAACAGTCCCCTTTGCTACTCATGCTCTGATGTATCTGCCACGCATTCAATATTCTGCGCACTCTGCGGCTAGCATACTGGCTGCCGCGATCTGAATGGAATATAAGCCCCGGCTGAGGATTGCGCTTCTCAAGCGCTTTCAGCAATGCATTGACCACCAGCTCTTTAGTCATCCGTTTATACAGGGTCCAGCCCACGATCTCACGGTTGTAGACATCCATAACCGCTGCCAGATAAAGCCAGCCCTCCCAGGTCCAGATATATGTGATGTCTGAAACCCAAAGTCTGTTTGGGGCAGTGGCTGTAAAATCTCTTTCCACAAGGTCCTCTGCAACAGGAAGCTTGTGATCAGAGTTGGTGGTGATCTTATAGCGTCTCCTGGTAAGCGAGGCTATACTGTTTGCCCTCATGATACGCGCTATCCGGTTTTCCCCACATCCATAACCTTGGGCCCTAAGCTCTGCTGTTATCCGAGGTGAACCATAGACTCTGCGACTCCATTCCCAGATCTCTTGAATCTTTGTCAAAAAACTCCTGTTTTCCTCATGCCTTCGGTTCAAGCCTCGCCTCAGATACACATAATACCCGCTCCGGCTAACTCCCAACACCCGGCACATCTTCCTCACCGTAAACCCGGAGCCGTACCGATCCATAAAGCGGTACTTCATTTGCGGTGTTTTGAGAAGATGGCCAACGCTTTTTTTAAGATCTCCCGCTCCTCTTCCACATCTGCTAGCTTCTTGCGAAGTTTCATCAGCTCTTCCTCATGAGGCTTCATGCGTCCCTTGCCAGGAAAGGCATGTTCCCGGTCCTCCAAGTACTTCTGCCTCCACCGGCGGAGCTGATTCTTATGAATCCCTAATGACCTCGATACCTCGGCCACACTCCGCCCTCCATCTACGATGAGCCTGACCGCGCTCTCCTTAAATTCCCGGTCGAATGTCCTCCGACCTTTTGGATCTCCCATGACATACCTCCAAGTCTGATATTATCCATAACTTTTCAGTGTGTCCACAAAAACGGGGGAAGTCCAAAGAAACCAGTTTGATGATAGGGTGGTACCTAATGGGACGTCCCCTTTTTAAAAAAAGCCTATTGACTGAATAGCCTGGACAGAGTATTCGTATACCTAATGGAGTAAAAATATGAATGTTGTCGAAATCGAAAACGTAACCAAAACCTTTGGCTCTGTCACAGCTGTGGATGATCTGTCCCTTAACGTTCCGAAAGGGTGTATTTACGGTTTTATCGGACCTAACGGCTCCGGCAAAACGACTACCCTGCGGATGATCATGAACATCTTCTATCCAGATTCGGGAGCGATCCGAACATTTGGCACAGAGATGAAGGGGACCAGCACCGATCGCATCGGATATCTCCCTGAAGAGCGGGGCATGTACAAAAAAATGAAAGTCCGCGATCTCCTGCAGTTTTATGGGGAGCTCAAAAGCGGCCGTAAAGTGAACAAAGAAGTGGACTATTGGCTCGACCGGTTGGAACTCAGTAACTGGGGCAACAAAAAAATCGAGACCCTGAGCAAAGGGATGGGACAAAAGGTCCAGTTTATCTCTACCATCGTTTCCAAACCCGAGCTGATCATCCTGGACGAACCCTTTACCGGCCTGGATCCGGTCAATGTCGAGGTCATCAAAGACGCTATTCTCGATCTCCGGTCCGATGGATCCACGGTCATCTTCAGCACCCATGACATGAATGTTGCTGAAAAAATGTGCGATTTCATATTCATGATATTCAAGGGACAGAAAGTCCTGGACGGAACATTGGTGTCCATCCAAAACAAGTATGGCAGTGACACCCTCCGTATCCGGACCGAAGGAGGAAGATCCAGCCTGGAAAACCTGGAGGGAGTGGATAAAATTACGGACTTCGGAAAGCTCCAGGAGCTGCGTATCCATCCTGGCTCCGACCATCAAAAAATTCTTGCAGTGATCATGTCCCGGACAGAAGTCTACAGTTTTGAACTGGCCAAACCCACTCTATACGATATTTTCCTGAGGATTGCTGGGCCAGAAGCCGAGGAGAAAGCCGATGCGTAAAATTCTAAGATTCGTTAAACGGGAATACCTAGCAG
>JBATYS010000354.1:0-2691 GCA_049674205.1 Candidatus Aminicenantaceae bacterium | reverse complement strand
GTTCTGATGCCTGCTGTGCCACAGCCAATCCTGTGAACTGGTCTCTTCCGGACATGTTGACACTAGCTGAAGCCGCTCCTAACCCCAAGATCCACACGGGTTTTTGGCCCAGGGCCTTGGCTTTTTCTTCGCTTGCCACGATCATACAGGAGCTCCCATCCGCATTGGCACAACAATCGCCAACGCGCAGCGGGCTTGAAACAGGCCCGGACATAAAATGTTCCGGGTCCGCAAACATCTCTGCAGCTACCGGTTTGCGGAATAGGGCTTTGTCATTCACCTGACCGTAGGTAGCGGACTTCACACGGACAAGAGCAAGGTCTTCAAGCGTTGTCCCGAATTTTTCCATGTGTGCTTGGGCAAACATGGCGTAATAGGCGGGCATCATTGTACCGAATGGACTTTCCCATTGGATATCCGCTCCACGGCCCATCCTTTCCTGGGATTCCCCCGAAGAGATCTCTGACATCTTCTGGAAGCCGGCAACAGCCACGACATCATGGAGACCAGATTTTACCAGGGAATAGGCCATCCGCAATCCCATGCTGGTCGAAGAGCACAGGCTCTCCAGATAAAAGGTGGGCTGCGGGATGAGCCCGAGATATTCGGCAAACACACCCGAGGGCGAACGCTGTTTGTCGTACTCCGGTGCAGAACAGATTATGGATGCATCGATATCAGCAACAGCGATCTGTGCATCTAACATAGCCTCCTTGAATCCCTCAAAGGCCAATTCACGGATCGAACCAGGGTATCCTCTGACAAACCTGCTCTGTCCTACTCCGATGATTCCTACTTTGTTCATACAATCTTCTCCTTGAACCGATAAATTTTCTTTATATATTGTTCTCCTAATTAAATAATCCCTTCCTGAATTCGGTCAGCTCGGGGAGCTGACCCTACATTTTTATAATTAGATGTATTGCCCTCCGTCGACTTTGATGACTTCACCAGTGATGTGTTTGGCTTTTTCTGTACAGAGGAAGGTCACCAAATAAGCCACATCTTCAGGTGTTCCTAAGGCATCAAAAACAGTTTCGGCTCTCGACCTCTGTTTAAAATCCTCAGGCATACTGCTGATCATGTCCGTTTCTATCAGCCCAGGAGCCACGGCGTTGACGTTCACTCTGGATCTTCCAAGTTCTTTTGCTATAGTTTTTGTCAGACCAATAGCTCCGGCTTTAGCAGCAACATAATTGGACTGGCCGAACCTGCCTCTCATGGCGTTAATAGACGTTACATTCACAATCTTCCCTGATTTTTGCTCCTTAAAAATGGGAGAGACAGCCCGGATGAAATTAAAATTCCCCTTCAAGTCGACATTAATGACGGCATCCCACTGCTCTTCAGTCATCTTCCAGATAACACTATCCCAGTTCATGCCCGCGTTGTTCACGAGGATATCCAAATGGCCGAATTCACCGACAATATCTTTCACCAGTGTCTGAACCGCATCAAACTCCGAGATATCCACTTTATACGCCACAGTCTTGCGGCCCATTCCTTTAATCTCTTCGGCAATAGCGTTGGCCTCATCGCCATGTTTACGGTAGGTCAAAGCCACATCCGCTCCATTCTTGGCCAAATCCAGGCAAATCGCTGTCCCGATGCCCATACTTCCACCGGTAACCAGTGCAACCTTTCCATCGAGCTCCATCTTTTCCTCCTCTCTTTTTAATCTCGTTTTATGCGTTTGTTTTTTTGTTATGTTTAGTTTCGTTAGCCGTATAATGTTTGCGCTCTCTTATTCTTCTGCGGGCTTGGGAAGCACGGCTTCCATAAAAGCATCGTCAACAGTTTTGCCCTCAGCGATCATCTGTCTGTATTTCACGAAATCGATGACGTCTTTGCCCGTCACTTTTTTCATATTAAAGGCGTTGAACCCCAGGAAGGCCTCAGTGGTCATGTTGACTGCCAGCCAATGACGGTTGTAGTTCTTTGCCATATCCCAGAAGAATTTTTTCTTCGCGCGTACACTGTCTAAAGTTTTTATGAGACAACCGGGGAACAGGTTGGTGAACTTCCAGACAACCTCATGAACGGCTTTGTCCAAGAGTTCAAAATCTGTTTTTGCGTTTTTAAGGAATTCTCTCGCCTTTTTCCCCTCTTCGCCTCTGACAAACTCGCCATAGACGATCTCACCATCATCGATGTACTTATCAATGATCACAGCAGGATTCCGGATGAACTTGTCCTCCTCCTTTATGACCGGCGCCACCTTTGTGATCAAACCCAGCCTCTTCATCTTGTAGGCGCTCCACAACTCGCAGGAAACGCAATTCCAGATAGCATCCTCGATGCTCAAAAACCAGGGGAGGAAATCTGAGGATCCCCCATCCGGAGCCGACCCATGCCGTGGCCCTGCCTGGCCGAAGATGGCCGTGTCTGCGGATATCGCAATGTCACAGGCCATACCGATCTCCTGCCCACCGGCCACCCTCATGCCATTCACCCGGCAGATCGTCGGTTTCTTACACATCAGGATGGAATCCACCATACCGTTAAAGAGGTCCATGTATTCGCCGTACTCATTGGGCCTCCCGGAATAGTATTCGGCATACTCTTTGGTGTTCCCGCCCGTACAAAAAGCCCGGTCCCCCACAGCCGTAAACACAACGGCAACGACACTCCTGTCTAAGGATGCATTCTGGAAACCGGCGATCACACCCTTCACCATCTCTGTGGTGTAAG
>JBATYS010000353.1:0-11367 GCA_049674205.1 Candidatus Aminicenantaceae bacterium | reverse complement strand
ATTATTGTCATGATATTTATTCGGATTATGGATAGCCCCAAAGTAGTTCTTCATCCCTGCGGTCACACCCGCTAATCCGTGGTCTTTCAATATAGCCAGACTCACAGAAGCCGTGATGGTGTCGGTCTGGATGGATGAGAAGAGACTCCCGATATTCAGAAAGGCAATGAGGTTGCTGTTGTAACCCAAGCCGTTGGAGTCCGTACCGAAGACTTTGATGCCCGTCTGGTTCATATTCAAACTGTATCCTGCCTCTTTCAGCTCGCGGTTGGTCCTGTCCCAGATGAGAATATTGTTTACGTTCCATCCGTTATCAGTGAGAAGCTTTGCCAGAGACAGTGACGTTGTGGGTGTCGTAGAGATCGATCTCCCGCCGATTGTATTGATCTTGATACCGATTCTGTCTTTGTCCTTGAAAAAAATATGAAGGGCGTCGCCTGGATTCTTTTGGTCTGTCAGGGCTGTCAAACCCTGTAGATACATCTCTCTGATGACTTCAGGATCTGTGAGGATGGTACTTTGATTGTTGCGCTTTCTGACGATCACAACCGTAGATTTATCCATCGCTCCTCTATAAAAAGGTACTCCTCATTTAAATGTCTGTCAACAAGCTCTTTTTGTGACAATATTGAAAAAAATGCGTTGAGGGATTATATTAACGGGAGTACAAAATATTTTCATGGAGAAGTCAAAATGAAGAACACCAAATACAAAACTTGTATTTTCCTGGTGGTCGTTTGTCTTTTGGGGATTTCATTATGGAGTTCTTCTGAGGATCGGGAGAAACCTTCTGGATTGATTCCTCTTCTACCCGAAGTTGATTCATGGAGCATGACTGAAAAACCCGAGAGTTATTATCCGGAGAATCTCTTCGAATACATCAACGGCGCTGCTGAGATCTATCTGGCTTATGAATTTAAGGAATTGATCGTTGCTCAACAGCAAAGAGACCAGTCGGAAAAGAATGTTGCCGTGGAGATCTATGATATGGGGAATGAGACCAACGCTTTTGGCATATACAGTGCAGAGCGTTACGCGGATAATCAGTTCATCAAAATAGGGCTTCAGGGTTATCTTGAGGAGGGAACGCTGAATTTTCTCGTGGATAGATACTATGTCAAACTTCTTTGTTTTGAGTGTGAGGATCAATCAGAGGAAGTGCTCAAAGCCTTTTCACAAAAGATCGTGGAGAGAGTGGGGCAATCAGGAAGCCTTCCCCCCTTGCTCAAAGCTTTCCCTTCGAAGGGACTTGAATCCAACTCAGAAAATTTTGTCTTGCGAAATTTCATGGGGTACAGCTTCCTTCATGATGGATATTCAGCCAAATACAAGATGAACGATCTAGAGTTCGACTGTTTTATTGCAGAAGGCAAAGACGATGCCGATGCAGCCGAGATGTTGCAGAAGTATTTGGAAGCAAAGAAGAGTCAGAATGTCCAGAAGATCGACTCTGGTTTTCACATCAAGGATAAATACTACCACAATATTTACATGTCCAGAGTTGGCAATTGGATTTGTGGAGTGATCAAAATAAAGGATGGATCAGAGACGCTCGGTCTCGAATATTTGAAGGCCCTTATACAAAATCTGGAAAACCTGAAATAGCCTAAATTATTCATACAAACTGCCTCAACCTTAATGTTAGGATGGGGTGGGTTGGCCTCATCTCGTGAATAATCCAGGCTAGTGAAGGACAAGCCACAGTTAAAAGGGCCGAAATAACTATAGACCCAAGAAGACTATCCTTTGGCAGAGAGGAATTCCTGTAAATTCTGGAACTCCTGACCCAGTGAGCCTAAAGCACCTCTCGCTTTGTCGAGATTCTTGTCTCTGCCTGCACTTTCCATATCTACCGCTGCCTGTTGGAGGAAGGGGAGACTCAAATTCGCGGATGACCCTTTCAAACTGTGCCCCAATTCTTGCATAGAGACGAAGTCTTCTTGGTCGATGGCTTTTTGGAGCCCTTCGATCTTTGTTTCGAAGTCCATCTTGTAGAGGTCGAGCAGTTCTACAAGAAAGGATTCATCATCACCGATTCTTGCCAATGCTGAGGGATAATCGATAGGGCTGTTTCCATGGGAAGATTCGTTGTTAATCATTGTTTTTTCTTATCCTTTATTTTTTATGTGTTATCATCATCGACATTTTTTATAAACAATATAAATTAAGAGGCGATGACGCAATTCCGCCCCATGTTCTTAGCATGGTACATCGCTTTATCGCTGAATTTGACTAGATATTCGATGGATTTGTACGATTGACTTTCGGATGAAGCACACCCCAAACTGACGGTGACATAGAGTTGACCTGCTTCTGTTTTAATCCGTTCTTTACAGACAGCCCGGCGAAGCCTTTCTGCGATTCTTCCGGCATTTTTTAAGTCACAACCGGGCAAAATGGCCAGAAACTCATCTCCACCATACCGGCCGACCTTATCGTACCGTCTCAATGTGCCCCTCAATCGTGACGCCACTTCGATCAAAACCTCATCGCCGACATTATGGCCGTAGGAATCATTGGTTTTCTTGAAAAAGTCAATATCGAGCATTACTGTGCTTACAGGCTTGTTCTCTCGGAGACTGCGGTGGAATTCATCTGTGAGGATGTTGAGAATTTCATACCTATTGAGAAGATTTGTCAATGTATCATGGGTGGCGATCTCCTGGAGTTTTTTCTGCGAATCCAGAAGCTGATTCTGAAGGCCGATGATTCTTTTTCCAGTTTGGAGGCGTGCTTTCAATTCGTGTGTATCAAAGGGTTTGGTGATGTAATCATCAACTCCAGCTGCAAAGCCTTTCCTGATGTCACTCTGTTTGCTCCTTACGGTCAGCATGATGAGATAAATGTATTCATCCCATTTTTTCCCCCTGATCTTTTTACACAGCTCGACACCATCCATATTGGGCATGATCCAGTCCAAAATGGCGATCTGGATTTTTTTTTCCTGGATCACCTTCCAAGCTTCTTTGCCGTCTTCTGTGGATATGATCTCATAACCCCATTTGTTGAGATTTTTCTCAAGAATAGTGCGACACAGTTTATCGTCTTCTGCAATGAGTACTTGTATCACTGTTCTTCTCCTTGTCGGCTAAAAACTATTGTTGCTTGTCCTTATTTTTCATAGTATCATTTATTTTTTGGAATACTTCTACCGGATTCAGAGGTTTGGTCATATAATCATCCATACCTGCCTCTAAACACCGCTCCCGGTCGCCCTTCATGGCATGTGCAGTCATGGCGATAATGGGGATGTGATCTCCCATGGCTTCCTCTTTTTTTCGGATAGCTTCCGTCGCTTTAAAACCATCCATGACAGGCATTTGAACATCCATGAGGACAAGGTCGAAAATATTGTTTTCTAGGGCTGTGAGCGCTTCCTGTCCGTTTTCTACGGCAGTGACCTCATGCCCTTTTTTATCCAGCAAAAAATAGGCCACCTTCCGGTTGACCATGTTGTCCTCAACGATGAGGATGCGGTAGCATTCTTGAGGAATTTCCGCATGTTGTTGTTTAGGGACTTCAGGCTGAAGCTCTACCTTTTTCGGGGTCCCCACAATGGTATTGATGGTCTCTGCGAGTTCGGACAACTTGATGGGTTTGGTTAAGAAGGAAGACACGCCCAGTTTCAACCAGGGAGCAGCATCACCGCGGTTTCCTTTGGAACCGACCATAACGATCATAGATTTAGGGAGATCGGGAACATGCTTGATATAATCCAAAAACATGAAGCTGTCTGTTCCGGGCAGATAAGGATCGAAGAGTATGATAGAGTAGGGGCTGTTTTCTGAGGTGGCCCGGTCCAAATGGGCCATTGCATCCCCTGCACTGGGTGATTTTACTACTTTCAGATTCAAGTTGCTGAGCATCTCCGAAATTGTATCAAGGGCCTTTGTGTTATCATCGAGAACGAGAGCTGGAATGCCCTTTAAGTCAAAGAGTTCTGCCTGTCGTGGATCCCGCTCGGTCGTTTTATCCAGTTTCAACGGGAGAGAAACAAAAAACTTACTTCCTTCCCCTTCTTTGCTCTCTACCCAGAACTTGCCGCCCATCAAATCCGCAAGCTGGGAACAAATGGCTAATCCGAGACCGGTCCCTCCAAATTTGCGTGTCATCGATCCATCGGCTTGTGCAAAGACGTTAAAAATGATCTGTTGATTCGATTCTGAGATCCCAATTCCTGTATCCGCCACAGTGAAAAGAAGAGAGACAACCTCCTCAGTTTTTGACTCTTCTTCCACAGAGACGACAATTTCTCCCTGTTGAGTGAATTTGATGGCATTGCCCACAAGATTTGTCAAGATCTGTCCCAACCGGCCCGGATCTCCAATCACGCTGTAGTTGATCGAAGCAGGGATGTCACAGATGAGCTCGAGCTTCTTCTTGTGTGCTTGCAGGCCGAGTGCGGAGACTGTCTCATAGACAAAATCCTGGAGGTCGAAGTTTACAGATTCCAATTCGATTTTATTCGCTTCGACTTTTGAAAAATCGAGGATATCGTTGACTAATTTCATCATGGATTCCGCGGATGATTTGATCCCATTGACAAACTCCAATTGCTCTGGATTTAGGTCTGTCCCTAAGGCAAGGTCTGCCATCCCCAGAATGCCGTTCATTGGGGTGCGGAGTTCGTGGCTAATGTTAGCAAGGAATTCGTTTTTGGCTGTCGTTGCGGAATCATTTTTCTGTTCTGTCACGACAACTTCTTTTTCTTCTTTGATCAAAACGATCATGCCTTGGTATTCATTCCTGAGATAAATGGGTTGAAGGCGAACAAGGGTGTCTTTCCCCTGGATGGTTGTATTCTGTATGGCCTGAGATGAATGTGTCTCGGTTTTAAACCTGGATATGTGTGTTTTGAACTCGTCTTTTGAAAGGCCAAGATCGAAATCCAGCAGGTTCTTTGTGACGATGTCGAGTTTGCGCTTGTTAAAAAAATTGAGAAAAGACTCATTCACTTGCATCATTCGATTATCTTTATCCACATACAGAACGCCCTCTTCCATCGCAAAGATCACGCCTAAAAACTTGGCCGTCTCCTTTTCAGGCGGTTCCGCGGGAATATTCGTTTCTCCTTTTCTTCTGTAGATGATGAACGACCCTATGGACTTTCTATTCTCAAGGATCGGGGAAGCAAACGCTAAAATCTGAAGATCACTTCCGTCCCCATCTTGATGGACAGCTTCAAATTCGATCTTCTCTCCTCCGGCCAGCTTCTGTGTGATCGTGAAGTTTTCCTCGTTGTTGTCTTGAGAACTGATCAGGTCATCGATGGATTTTCCAATAACGTCGCCTAACTGAATGCCGAATAGACGAATGAATTCATCGTTGACGCGGAATATCTTACCCCCGTGGTCGGCGATCATGATGGCGTCTTTTGTGATATTCAGAAGGTGGTCGAGATAGATCTTGTGATTCTTCTTGTCATTGGGATCCTGGAGGAAATCGAGAAAAACTTTATCTGTCATTTTGTGTCCTTCTCTGTTGCCATATCAGGCGCACTCACTACCGTGATGTTGCGTCCTCTTCCTTTAGCCATATAGAGTGCGAGGTCGCTTTCCTCTATTATCTTTTTAGTCGATGGTCTGGATGTGTTGTCGAATATAGAAACACCCAGGCTAACAGTTGTGTCGAGGGCACCAACCTCTGTTTGAATTTTTTCAGCACAGACAGATTTTCGGAGGCGTTCCGCGATGTTTTTGGCATCCTGCCTGCTTAAACCCGGAAGGATCAAAAGCAATTCATCGCCTCCATAGCGGCCGATCTTATCGTAGGAGCGAATCTGTTTTTTCAGGCGGGATGCGACTTCGATGATGACCTTGTCTCCGATCAGATGGCCGTATGTGTCGTTGATAGATTTGAAGTTGTCGATGTCGAGCATGATGACGCCTAAGGGTTTTTTTTCTCTAAAATTTCTGTTCAATTCCTCTTCGAGAAGCTCCAAGATCTTCTTGCGGTTCCAGAGTTGAGTCAGACTGTCTGTGTTAGCTATCTGAAGCTGAATATCTTGAAGAGCGATGATGCGCTTCCCATTCTGGATCCTGACTTTTAGCTCCATGTAACTGAAGGGTTTTGTAATGTAGTCATCCGCTCCTGCCGAGAGACCTGTGATAATGTCCTCTTCCAGGTCTCGTCCCGTGAGCAGAATGATGTATAGATATTTTTCCTCTTTGGGTTGGTATTCATTCCGGATCTTATGGCAGAGCTCCAGTCCATCCATCTTAGGCATCCCCCAATCTAAAATAGCCAGCCGGATCCCTCCATTTTTGATGATCTCCCAAGCCTCTTCGCCATTTTTGGTCACGAGAACACTATATCCCCAGTCCTGTAAGTTTTTTTCCAGCGCCCGACAGGAGATGATGTCGTCTTCAGCGATCAAAACATTCATATTGAGCGAATCAACTTCCATTTTATTTATAGAGCTTTTTTTCGATTCCATGATCTGGTACCCAATTTTATCTTCTTTATCCATTTTATAGAGGTCAGAAGTTTGGTCAATCGCCTTTGTCGATGAAGAAGGGGGTGATATTGCACCCCTGTTAGTCATCTCAAAGGAGGATAAAATTCATCGTACGTACTTCTTAGGGCAATCTCTTGGTTTTAAAGTACGTTTAGACTATAATAAACCCAATTCAGTGCTGCCATGAACGGAAACAAGGTTGTAACGGCCTGTCTTTTAATCATAGTTGTCTTTCTCTTTGGCCTGTTGTTGAAGGAGGCTAAGCCTGTTTTTTTCCCTTTTTTCCTGGCTGTCATGCTGTATTTTTTGATGTCTCCAGCTCTGGATTTTTTAACACGGCTCAAGATCCCTAAAGCGATCGCCATCCTCGTCCTGGTTATTTTCACTTTTTCTGTGTTATACGTCTTGGGGGCTCTTTTTTACTCAAGTGGCAAAGGTTTCGCTTCGGAGCTGCCAAAATATGGACAGCGGCTCCAATCCATCATAAATTCGATCCAAGTGAAGCTGCAGGCGCCTCAAATAGACTGGGAGACGATCGATTTGGCGAAACAGCTCGATTTGGGGAAGGTCGGAGGCTTTGTCCTTTCATCCTTGGGACCATTTTTTTCCTTTATAGCCAATCTATTCCTGATCTTAATTTTCCTCATATTTATGCTGTCCGGTCGGGGGCAGATCAAAAATAAGGTCGCTAATTTTTATCCAAAGGAAAAATCTGACAAATTTTTTACTATGGCAGAAAATATCGACAGCCAGATTGAACGATATATTGCTATCAAAACTTTAGTCAGTTTTTTCACAGGAGTGTTTGCTGGCATCGTTCTTGTGATCTGGGGGCTCGATTTTGCTATAGTTTTTGCATTCCTCACTTTCATCCTGAATTATATTCCCAACATCGGCTCGTTTATTGCGACTGTGTTTCCGGTAGCGATCGCGATCTTTCAGTATGACACGATATGGCCTGCTTTCTGGATATGTGTCATCTTGATCACCATTCAGCAGGTGATGGGGAACGTTATCGAGCCGCGGTTGATGGGAAAGGGCCTGGGACTCAGCCCGCTCGTGGTCGTCTTCTCCCTGTTTTTCTGGGGTTGGTTGTGGGGAATACCCGGGATGATCTTGGCGATTCCCATGACAGCCATCGTTAAGATCGTGTGCAGCAATATTCCTGAATTGGGTATTGTTGCCGCACTCATGTCAACAGACTGACCGTCTAAGAGGAAGGGGTGATAATTTTAGGCTGTTGGGAAAGCTCGTTGAGTTTGGCTTGACGTTCGATGAGCTGCATAAGGTATCTCTGCCCCTGGATGTGGGCGCCCGCAATTTGTTTTGCGGCAAAGATAACTCTGTCAAGACATCGGATTTTCTCCTCTTTTTTGTATGTCTGGATGGTCTCAGGCAAAATGATCTTTTTCTCATATCGGCACTGTTGCAGGCTTTGAAAAATAACCTCCCCGAGATCATTTTTTGGCTGTAATCGCGAATCAGGTACGATAATAAGCCCTTTTTCCTTTTCCACTTTCTCTCGCGCATACTCGAGGGCCAAAAGGGCATCTCTGTCAACCAGATCGGTCTCTTTTCCGGCGAATTGTGCAATCTGTATTTCGATGTTGAAAACCAGCCAAGCCAGCCTTTCGTCGCTCAGAAGATCTGTCTCATGGGAGAATGCTTTTGGGCGCTCTGCGTGTCTCTTTTCGAGGACTCGCTGGTCCTGGTAGGATTTGTGTTGGGCCAGGAACGAGCAGGAGGGCGGACAGTGGATCTCTTTCTCTCTCAGTTGGCCGCAGCACAGGCTGCATATGGATTGACCCAGCGCAGGGCAGTGCCTCTTTCCCTTTCTTTTGTCGCATTTCAAGCACTTCGCCATGTCTGGCTTATCATAATACAGGCTCAGTTCAAATGCAAAAAGCAAAGGAATTACTCAGAGCCCTGCCAAATCTGTGATGATACGATTACAAATTAGCGTTATTAAGTGATCACCTCGTGTGGTTGACTAAACTGTGAGAAGGTCTGGTTGTCGATGGTGATCCGCCCGAAGAAGAAGGAGTCAATGATGCTTTCTCTTCAGGAGAAACGTATCAGTTGTCAGAGTCCGGATTTTTCGACCGAGCAGGCTTTTGAGTGCTTTCTGCGCAGCCTTTTTCTCTGCTTCTTTTTTGGAATTTCCTTTAGCCTTCGCCAAAAGTTTGTCTTCTGCGAAGACTTCCACAAAAAAACTCCTTTTATGGTCGGGCCCTTTTGTGGTTACAGTTTTGTAGATGGGCGATGTAGCATTCTCCCTCTGGAGATACTCTTGAAGAGCTGATTTGTAGTTATTCACAAAAAATTTCTTGATATTGATCCGTTTGAACAGCGTCCTCAGAAACTTGAGAACAAAATCTCTGGCAGGTTCAATTCCTCCATCGAGATAGATGGCTGCGATGACAGCTTCGTAAGTACCCGCAAGAATCGTTTTTTTCTTTCTCCCTCCACTCTTGTCTTCACCTTTACCCAATCGGATAAATTTGTCGAGTCTGATTTTCCTGGCGAAGTAGTCTAAAGCAGACGTGCTTGCTGCTGCAGATTTGAGTTTTGATAGTTCCCCCTCTGAAAGTTTGGGATAAACGCCACAGAGAAAGTCCGCGATGATTAGACCCAGGACAGAATCCCCCAAGAATTCAAGCACTTCGTTATCCGAGATGTCCGCTTGTTGATTTTCATAGGCATAGGAGCTATGTGTGAGTGCCTGGAGTAGAAGATCTTGGTTTTTGAATTGATATCCTATTTTCTTTTCACATTGGTCGATGTTGATCATCATGTGTTTTCCTTTGCAATTTTACTTGTCAAATGGATAGACAATGTTTCCTCTGACGATCGTTTTTACAGGGCATCCCCTCAGTTTCCATCCGTCAAAGGGACAGTTCCGGCTTTTTGATTCGAATGTGTTGACATCCACGACAGTATCTTTGTTCAGGTCAAGAAGCGTGAGATCGCCATCCATACCAGAGGCGATCCTTCCTTTGCTATCGAGTCCTAGAATCCGTGCTGGATTGAGCGAGATCATCTCGATGAATCTTGAAAGTGTGATCATCTGTGTGTGGATGAACCGGTCGAGGATCAGAGACACAGCTGTTTCCATACCGATAACACCAAAGGGCGCTCGGTCGATTTTAACGGCCTTTTCATCCGGCGTGTGCGGCGCATGGTCCGTGGCGATAACATCGATTGTGCCATCTCTCATAGCTTTGACCATGGCCTTGACGTCTGATCGACTTCTCAGGGGAGGATTCATTTTAAAATTTGTGTCGTAATTTTTAAGAGATGCATCCTCCAAAAGGAGGTGGTGAGGTGTCACTTCGGCTGAGACCCTGACCTTTTTTTTCTTGGCATTCCTGATGAGCGAAGCGGCTCCTTTGACACTGAGGTGCGCGATGTGAATGGGCACATCGGTCTGTTCGGAAAGGAGGATGTTTCGAGAGACCATGATCTCTTCCGAGGAGGAGGGGATTCCTTTTAAGCCAAGAAGATCAGAATAGCGTCCCTCGTGCATGACGCCATCACGGCTCAACTCTTTGTCTTCACAATGGTCAATGATAAGAGCGTCCACAAGCTTGGAATATTCGAGGGCTCGCCGCATGACTTCACTATTGTACACAGGCTGACCATCGTCTGAAAATGCTATGACGCCGGCCTTTGTTAGATCTGCCATATCTGTAAGTTCTTCACCCTTGAGCCCTATGGTAACTGCCGCGATGGGGAAGACGTTCACCACCGCACTCTTTTGCGCCTCGGAGACGATATAATCAGTCACGCTCACATTGTCGTTAATGGGTGCTGTGTTCGGCATGCAGGCGATGGACGTAAAACCTCCCTTTGCCGCTGCCCTGGCTCCTGTGCGGATCGTCTCCTTGTTCTCCTGTCCCGGTTCGCGGAGGTGGACGTGCATGTCGATGAATCCTGGGGCCACGATAAGGCCAGTCGCGTCAATGGATCTTTGAGCCTCTGTTTTTATGTTTTTATTTATGTCTGCAATTCTCCCATTGTCAATGAGGATATCCAGCTTGTCGTCTGTCTGGCTTTCGGGGTCGACTACTCTGCCGTTCTTGATCAATAGCTTCACGTTCTATCCCTCCTGTCTATTTGATCCCTCCTGGTTCTGTAATGAGAACTTCGTCTGTGTCATCGATTTCTCTTAAATGCACTTGAACGATCTCTCTCTTGGAAGTGGGGAGCACTTTCCCCACATAATCCGCATGTATAGGAAGCTCTCTGTGTCCTCGATCGATGAGGACAAGAAGCTGGATCGTTTTGGGCCTTCCCAGGTCAATGAGGCTGTCCATGGCTGCCCGGATTGTCCTCCCGGTGAAAAGCACATCGTCGACGAGAAGAACATCTTTTTTTGCAACAGAGAAGTCTATCTCTGTCTTTTTGACCATATGTTGGGCTTCCAATTCAGAGAAGTCATCTCGATAGAGAGTGATATCCAGAACGCCAAAAGGAACGTCGATTCCCTCCAGAGTTTTGATGAGTCTATTCATCCTTTTTGCAAGGTAGATGCCCCTGGTTCTGATTCCAACGATCACCAAATTTTTTAAATTCCGATTCCTTTCAGTGATCTCCGTTGTCATGCGTTGCATGGATCTTTTGATCTTTCGGGCGTCCATGACCCTGGCTTTTATCTTTTCTTCCATGAAGCAACTCCCGGTTTGGTGATACCCTGCAACTCAGCGACTCTTTGATTTTGGCGCATCATGTGAGGGATGTTTGCTTAAAAAAATGCATTATTTCCAACAAAATGTCAATAACCGGACCTATGGGACAGTGTGATCTTTATGTTGTGTAGGGTCCATTCCCCGAACGGACCCTTCATCAGGAATCATCGATCCTTCCGGGAAGAAAAGAAAGCCTCAGCAGCGTGGATGTCCTTTTGAATC
>JBATYS010000352.1:0-3751 GCA_049674205.1 Candidatus Aminicenantaceae bacterium | reverse complement strand
GTAAACTCCTTCCTCAACCGATCGGGCGCCGAATTTATGCAACACATCTACCAATCCCCAAAAAAAAGATGAAACAATTCTTGAAGTTTATTCCAAAATGAATTAGTTTTTATCCTTAATACTCCTCCTTGAGCAGTTGAATTCTTGTCAAATTTTTAAAAAGAGGAGAAAGTATCTCCAAAACCGTGATGGCGTAAAATCACATTGCGTTATCGGAACATTCGGAACGTCATTCATCACAGATTTGGGGATGCTTTCAAAAGGAGATAGTTATGGGCTTAAAAAAATTCATAATCAATCTTGCTCCAACTCCCCTCGTTAAGGTTTTCGCCAGTCCTTATGTCGCCGGGGACAGCATCCAAGCCGCCGTGGATACCGCGCGTTTGTTTTGGAAGGAACGACACGTCTGTTCCACCATAGACCTCTTGGGGGAAGAGATCGATGTGGATGAGGAAGTCCATTACACAGTCGGTGTTTACGAAAGGCTCATCGACAGCTTGGGCGCACAGGAATTTGCTACACTCTCATTAAAACCCACCCAACTGGGCAGCCATAGGGGCATACAACACTGCCAAAAGGTCATCGAGGGAATTGTCAAAAAAGCGGAGCAGCACAACATAAAGATCACCCTGGACATGGAAGACCACACGTTGACCGATCTTACGCTGGATATCTTCCGGGCCCTGATCTCCGGGCATCCGACATTCGGAACGGTCCTCCAATCCCGTCTCTTCCGGACAGACGAGGATATCAAGTCCATATCCGGTTTGAACGCCCGCATCCGCATCTGTATAGGCATCTACAACGAGCCAAAAGAGATCGCTCTAACGAGCAAGCCCGAGATGAAGGCAAAGCTCCTCGAACAACTGGAAGTTTTATTCAAGGAAGGGCATTATCCAGAGATCGCCACCCACGATAAAGCCATCATCCGGGAAACCATCAACATCGCTGAACGACTGAATATAAAAAAAGACCAGTATGAGGTCCAGATGCTCATGGGAGTGCCCATGCAGGCTTTTCAGGACGAACTTATTCGAGAGGGCATTTTCGTGCGTCTCTATGTCCCTTTCGCCGAACACTGGAAATACGCCTCAGCCTACTGCAAAAGGCGGCTGGAAGCCAATCCGGCCATGGCTGCCTACATATTAAAAAATATCATGCACAAAACTGCTGGCAGGCGCTGATATCCATTGGACTTCAATCGTACGGCATATTCCTTGATCGTAGAGAACGATCAGGTTATGTTTTTGTATCCTCAGAAAGCGTGACCTGAGCAGCAGCAAGACGAGCAATGGGGATCTGATAGGCTGAACAACTCACATAATCCAGTCCGATCTTGTGACAGAAGTAGATCGACCGCGGATCTCCTCCGTGAACGCCACAGATGCCCACCTTGAGCTCCGGTTTGGTCTGACGGCCCTTTTTCACGGCCCATCTCATCAATTCGCCGACTCCGCTCACATCCACACTGGCAAAAGGATCATCTTTCCATAAGCCATGGGTGAGATAATGATTGATAAAACCGGCCCCGTCATCCCGGGATATGCCGAATGTAGTCTGGGTCAGGTCGTTGGTTCCGAAGGAGAAGAAATCCGCCTCTTTAGCCACTTCATCGGCCGTGATGGCGGCCCTGGGGATCTCGATCATGGTTCCAACCGTGTATTTTAGCTCAACATCGTATTTTTTTATCGTCTCCTCAGCGACCCTGACGATGATCTCTTTCTGGTTGGCCAACTCTTCCACAGATCCGATGAGAGGGACCATGATCTCGGGGAAGACCTTCCCGCCTTCGCTGGCCAATTCACAGGCTGCTTCGAAGATGGCCTGCGCCTGCATCTCGATGATCTCAGGGAAAGTGATTCCCAGGCGACATCCTCTGTGCCCGAGCATGGGATTGAACTCGAAGAGCGCTTTGACTCTTTCCAGAACTTTTTCGAGCTCCTGGATCCGTTTTTTATCCTGCGACCCGCAAGCTCTGAGCTCCACGAGCTCTACCATCAATTCTTCTTTCTTGGGCAAAAACTCATGGAGAGGTGGATCCAATGTGCGGATGGTCACTGGGTATCCCTTCAGCTCTTTGAACAATTCATAAAAATCCTTCTTCTGGAAGGGGAGAATATGCCCTAGGTGTTCCCTCCTTTCGTCCTCGGTCTCTGACATGATCATCTGTTTGATAATGGGGAGTCTTTCCCTCTCGAAAAACATGTGTTCCGTGCGGGCAAGACCGATCCCTTCTGCTCCAAATGCAAAGGCTGTTTGTGCATCTTTGGGAGTGTCGGCATTTGCCCGAACCCGCAGTTTCCGAACCTCATCGGCCCAGGAGAGGAGTTTATCAAAGTACTGGAACGCCACAGAATCCTCAGGCGCCAATTCTCCGTGGATCACCCTGAGGATTTCCGAGGGCTTTGTAGGAATCTCCCCATAGAGCACTTCACCGGTGCTTCCATCTATGGAGATCCAATCTCCCTCGTTGATCTTCTGGTCACCCACTTGGAAATATCTATCCTCCTCATTGGGCACAACTGCACTGCATCCAACGATAGAGGGTTTGCCCATCTGTCTACCCACAATGGCCGCATGGGATGTCATGCCTCCGGTCGCTGTCAGGATACCTTGAGATACACTCATCCCGTGGATATCATCGGGTGAAGTCTCATCCCTGACCAACACAACTCGTTTACCTGCCTCCTTCCAAGAGACCGCCTCATCCGCAGTAAAGACCACCTGCCCTGTTGCTGCTCCCGGAGATGCAGCAAGTCCTTTGGCCAGGATCTCGTGTTTGGCTTTTTCTGCACCGTCAAAGACAGGATGGAGAAGTTGATCCAGAGACTCAGGCTCGACCAAGAAGAGTGCTTTTTCTTTGGTGATCAGGCCCTCATCAACCATATCCACAGCAATCCTTACCGCAGCCCAACCTGTCCTTTTCCCGCTCCGCGTTTGCAGCATGTAGAGTTTTCTCTCCTGAATGGTGAATTCAAAGTCCTGAATATCCTGGTAGTGTTTCTCCAACCGTGTGGTGATCTCCTTCAACTCGCTATAGGCCTCAGGCATTTTTTCCTTGAGGTCTACTATGGGGGATGGGGTTCTTATTCCAGCTACAACATCCTCACCCTGGGCGTTGTAAAGGAATTCTCCATAGAGTTCCTTTTCACCCGTGGCCGGATTCCGGGTAAACCCTACACCTGTGGCAGAATTTTCTCCGAAATTGCCAAAAACCATCATCTGAACATTGACAGCCGTTCCCAAGTCATGGGGGATATGATTCAACCGGCGGTATGTGATGGCTCGCGGATTACCCCATGATTCAAACACTGCGGTGACCGCCATAAACAGCTGTTCCTTGACATCTTGCGGAAAATCCATTCCCGTCTGGTCTTTGACCAAATTCTTATAGCCCGCAATGACATCTTCAAGGTTTTCTTTAGAAAGTTCGAAATCGTTTTCGATGTTGTTTTGACTTTTGATCCCCTTGAGTATATTTTCAAAACTCTTCTTTGATATTTCCAGAACAACATCTCCGAACATTTGGATGAGACGGCGGTAGCAATCCAGGGCAAACCGCCTGTCTCCGCTCTTTTGTGCCAATCCTTCGACAGTCTGATCGTTGAGTCCCAAGTTCAGGATGGTATCCATCATCCCGGGCATTGAGAACTTCGCTCCGGAACGCACAGAGACAAGGAGGGGATTACCCTCTTCACCCAGTCTCTCTCCTGCTGCATCCCCCAGCCTATCCAGATGATCCAGGATCTCC
>JBATYS010000351.1:0-4709 GCA_049674205.1 Candidatus Aminicenantaceae bacterium | reverse complement strand
ATGAGAATCGTCCGCCAATCCTTTTTGTACCGGATATTCTGTTGCGTTCGGTCTTCGTTGGCGATCAAACAATCAAAGGCCCTCGTCAAATATTTTTGTTTGTTCCAACTCTCCAGCTTATCCTGTGGTATATTAATTCCCTGTTCCATTCTTTCAAGGTCGCTCATTTCACTCGTGATCCAGAACTGGAGAGATCCTCTCTTGCCGTTGAATTCCCTTTCTACTGTGGGTGGGATCATGTTTAATCCCAATAACTTATCCATCTCATAAGCAGCGATCTCGTACTGCCAGCCCTCAACAAAACCCTTCTGCATGCCGCTGGGATTCTTCCAGCAACCACTGTGTTCTTCATTGCCACTTTTCATGTCCAGCTTACACGGTTTTGTGACGCCCTCTCCAATATCCTTGGAACTGATAATATCTGCTGTCCTCAGAAAATCTTCCAGTTTAGGCCGATATGCGATCTCTTCGGGCGTGAATTGTGCATAAAGGGAAGAAACGAATGAGAGAAGGAAACCTAAAACCAACATAAACAGGAATTGTCTTTTCATCGCTTTATCCCTTAAGTCAATCATCCCCACTGATCAACATTTCTATGATACCCATTTAAGCTTCGAAAATCAAAATCTTTATATAAGTATCGCCAAAACCGTGATGGCACGGATCACATTGCTTTAATAAGTGTTCCAATTGTGTGGTGGAGAAAACCGTGAGAAGGGCTCCATGCGGGCATGGGACATCTCCCAAGGGGAGATGTGAGGGAAGTCCGGATCCGAGCGAAGTTTCCTCGCTGGCGAAACTGAGAGGAATTTCGTTTTCGAAATCACCAATTGGGACACTCGGACATCGTTCAGCACGGTTTCTGGGATACATCCAATCTTTATTCTGCTTCCTTTGCAAGAGTTGCTTCTCCTGAAAGCCTTTTGTGCTCCCTGGCTATTAAAACTCCAAGAAAAATCCAAATCAAGCATAAAATGACATTAATGCCTGCAAATCCGGTTGAGCTCAAAGTGAGGTATGTGGATCCGATAAAGACTACTAAAGCTGATAGGACATCCCCTGATCTGTGAAAAAAAGTGTCTATCGCGGCTTTGGCTTTATACTTCTCTTCTCTCGATGAAATGAGGAATAGCGCATGTCTTGTAGTGTTCATTAAGGAGTAATCTGTCCCATTTTCAGTGGCTTTTACCCATTTCACAATAAGCAAGGATGCACCGATAGCGATGAAAGCATATCCGCCAAGTGCAATGAAGGGTAAAACAAAAATTGCACCTCTGACTCCAATCCACTTGAATATTCGAGAGACAAGGAAAAGTTGGATCAGAATAGCAAAAAGATTTTGATATTTATAAAAATCCGCATAAAATTTGCCTATATACTCTCCGGTGTTCAATCCTCCTGATTGACCTAATTCAACAACATTTATAGCTTCTCTCTCAACATATCTTCCAAGGATAAATTCGCCATTCGTATTTATGAAATTCAGCAATAAAACAAAGAAAGCAATATAGAGAAGATATCTCTTTTTAAAAACAAGCTTAAAACCCCCACCCTTTTTTAATGGTTTTTCCGCATCTACTTGCTGGGATTCCGCTTGACCGTTCACAGATATTTTTAGCTTGGCCCTCTTTTTTTCTCTGATGTGAATAATCCAAGCTAAAAGGATACAAGTCAATAGAATTGCGCCAGAAACTAGCATCATTCGATACAAGCCGATTGGTTCGACAAGCCGACCTGCACCAACACTTCCAAAGAAACCTCCGAATGTTGCGCCGAAAGCAACAATTGGAAACAGTCGTTTTCCTTCTTCGGGATTGTAGATATCATTGGCAAACCCCCAGAACTGCGCAGGAACCAGGACATTAAAAACACCGATCCAAATGAAAAAAATTATGCCAAATGTTCCGAGACTGATATCTGTAAATGATAGTCCATAAAATATGACCAAGTTAGAAACAAAGAAAAGAGTCACCCAAGTGATCAATTTCTGTCTAGGAAAACGAGAGGAAACTCTACTGAAAGCTTTTACAACAAGAATTAGCACAATTGCAATAACGGCAGAGAGGTAGCTCTTGATTTCAGGCCCTTTTCCAGCGAGAATCAGTGCCTCTCTTATGGGTTTTATGATGTAATAAGCAGCAAAAATCAAGAAGATGTTCAGAGTGAGGAGTAAAGCAGTTGGCAATTCTCCTGGATAGACAGTGGCAAAGAGGCTGAGAAACTTATGGAAAACGCCCTTTGTCTCAGATTTTATTGAGTCATTAGAAGATTCCATTTTCTTTTCCCTCCTTGCTGCGTCCTTGAATTTTTCATAATTGATTGCAAATGTCAATCGAAAATTAATTTACTTTTCCACGCTTTCTGTGCAAAAGCTTGTTGAAAAATCATAAGCGAAATTTTTAACAAATTGATTTGATTGAGATTATAATCGATTGCACAATTTTTGTGCACTTAGATAAGAAAATAGACTAGAATAGTACTGCGTCTTCGCCCTTTTCCTCGATCAACTGCTTGATTTTATCGATGACCAGATCTGTTCTTTTGAGGAGAGCATCTATCTCCTCGTCGTTAAGATGGGGCTGAAGCACTTTTTTTATCTCACTCGCTTCCAGTCTCTGCAGATTATGGAAGAACTCCTTCGAACATCTTGTGATAGCAGCCTCAGAATTTAGCTCCGCAATAGGTGCAAATGCTTCAGAAAAATCCACATGCCAGACCTTCCAATCACTCTCTTGAATATAAATATCCTCGGAATCTCGTTCGCAAAAAACTAAGTTCTCAAAAACAGCGAGCTCAGACAGGGCATCTGAAAATTCTTGGGAGTCAGTGGGTTCTATCCCTCGTCTTTGTTGCTGGCCCAGCGAAAAACATCCCTCGAGAAATAGGTGAAGAGATCCCAATGTTTCCTTGATCTCTCTTTCCACGACAGGTGGGACCACAGGGTATTCCATAAGTTTGCTCACCATATAAGCAGCGATTTCGTAATGATAGCTATCAGGAAGATGGGTGGGCCGGGGCCGATTGACATACTTGAATATTGCTTGTCTGTATATCTCTCCATCATTCAATACCACTCCCCAGGGAGCCGTTCTCCCTTCATACTTATCGATCTCGACCTCAAAAATTTCAGCGGTTTTTAGATATTTTTCCAATTTGTTCATGTCTGCGATGTCCTGAACGGGATCAAACTCCTTTCCATAGATGAAGGTCATGTTCAAGACCATCAAAAGCCCAACTGCCAGAATTAATTTAATTTTCATGGATCTCCCCCTCTGGCCATAACCAGATGTCCCCTTCTTCGATGATCAATGCACTCAAAAAGCCACCATACACTGTGGAAATGCCTGTATCGATGACCCAGATACTCTCCTTATAACGGCTAACGAATTCTTCAGAGACAACACTGCTGCTCCCTCTCCGGGGGGTATGAGCGATCACCATGTGTTTAGCCCCGAGATTATTCAGGATTGTTTGAACTTCATCCGCAAAATTCTCTTCGTCTTCTTGGGCCAAACGCCTGTACCACAGAGGGCCTTCTTGATCGTACACAATTTTCGGTTGAGACCTTAACGTTTTCCCCATCTTTAGTGCCAACCGGAACTCCTCCAACTCCCTTCGCAATTGGTTATTGATATCCTTTAAACTTATTTTTGAGTAGGTCTCGCTGATTCCACCATGTACAAAGACCGTTTTATTGATCTTTATAACAGCGTTGTGTTTTATGATCCACTTTCCATAGTTATCGTTAAAAAATCTTGAGTACTCTGATTTCGCTCTTCTGTCCCTTTTTAATACATCTGCCCAGTAATTTCTTAACTCTAACTCATAAGAACGAGCGGAGTTTGAAGAATCGTTATTATTCTGGTCAAATTTTTTTTTGAAATCTTCCTCTTTTTTATCCCTGAAATTATCGGGAAGAAAAGATATAAATTGCTCAACCGTTACATATCTCGGATTATCTATGGCAATACCCGTAATATTCATCTCCTCATGGTTTCCGATCAACATGTGGACCATTCCGCCAGCTTCTTCGGCCTCTTTTTCCAGAGCCATGATCAGATCGAATATCTTTCTGGCCTCTGGTCCTCTGTCTAAGATGTCCCCTGCTTGAACGAGGTGAATTTCCCCACCTTTCCAATGGAGGGATTCATCGACAAGTTTAACTCCCTTCAGTATTTCAATGAAGTTATTATAGTCTCCGTGCAGGTCCCCGATCGCAACGATTTTTTTGACTCCAGTCCATTCACACGGCCGGTCCTCAGCCAAAGAAAATGTGAAACACAGGACTGTGATAAGGCCAATGAGAAAAACATGCTTTATGGGCCTCATTCTATTCTTGATTTCACTGGCTTTCATGGAACGCCCCTGTTTCATCGGATGGAATCTCTCCCCCACAAATCATCCATGGAATCTCTCAATTCCTCCGATCTCATTATATTCCTCTGTGGACAAATTGACAACTGAGAATTATGAATAAATCAGATGGAAGATGGATTATTCACGAGTTGAGGTCGCTGCAAAGGCGAGGCAGTGGCCCACGAAGCTGTAGTGAACTACCGCAAGTGGGCTACAACGAAGGCTTTGTAGTGAGATCAGCTCGCCCGCAGGGTAAAAGATGCTGCCAATAAGATATTGAATGTTTTTAGAATATAAATCTGGCAGCAGATTTTATGAATAATTCAGGTTAAGCAAGAGATTGACTTTAAAAT
>JBATYS010000350.1:0-1916 GCA_049674205.1 Candidatus Aminicenantaceae bacterium | reverse complement strand
GGCATAGATTGGGGCTGGAGTGTTTTTTCGATCTTCCCTTTGAGAGTATCCACATCCTGATCCACATAATCCAGGATCTGGTTTGCCATCTCTCTGGAAACCCGGATTGTTGCAGCTGAATCCCAGGGCATGCGAGGTCCTGTGCTCTCCATAAGCGAGATTCTTCGGCGTTCACCGGGGATTATGGGTTGATCATCATAGATTTTTTGTCTGTCAAGAGCTTGGCGCGCTGCATCTGGATTGTCTTGAGGTGAGTTTTCAACCAACAAGACACCCAATGCCCCCAAATCGGTAGCCAGTTTTGTTTTTGGGTTTGTCATCCGCCTCATGCGGCGGCGCGGAGGGTAGTATTTCGTTTTCAACTCGCCCTTGTTGAATGGAGAATCGGGATCGCCTTTTCCGGGTGCTTCAGAAATCATCATGACGAACTTACCCTTAACGTCCAGATTCTTGTACTCGTCGAATTTCAGGGATTCTTCTTGGATGCCATATCCCACGAAGACCACGGGAGCCGTTAGAGATTGTGAGCCAGAGGCAAAATAGCTATAGTCGATATCCGGAGAAAAAGACCGGGTCTTTTTCTGCTGGCCTTTCTGCCACTCGGCAACGGCTATTCCGTCCGTTTCCAATGTTTCCCGCATGGCAATATTCTGAAAGTAGCTTCTTTTGGAGCTTTCGGCCGTTTGTCCGCCCATCATCATGCGGCGCATATCCATCCGGGGCCGGATTTTATCTCCTGCAGGCTTGAGGCCCCAGAGTTCGAACATGGTCGCCCCATAAAGGGCGGCAATGTCATATCCGTCACTCCCGGTGTCTCTTCCTTCGAGGAGATCATCCGAGATAAACTTCAGATAGGTGACGGCATCTTTTCCTGTGATGGATTCAAACCCCACTTTCACATCTTCAGGGACGGGCTGGGTCTCTTCAACGAGAGAAAAATTGGCCAACGGATCGGGTTTCTCTTCTTCCTTGGCCTCTTGTGCGTTCAAAGTCGAAAAGACTAGAAGACATAAAGCTGTGATCAAGATCATTGATTTTTTCATCCACTACCTCCTAAAGGTGATCAATTTTCATCGGATTGTTCACATTATTTAATCATCGAATATAACACATCTGCTGGCACGACACAATGTTAAACAAACCTAAAACTGTACTTATATACTGTTAGACTCGCATGTCTAGAAAAACTTCCCGAGGCCCCTTCTTAGACCATCAGCCGAACAAAAAGGGGACTGTCACCTTTTTCCAGGGGTGAATAAAAAAGGGGACTGTCACCTTTTCTATTTCGTCAATACCAATTAAAATGTATAGATTAAATTTTGATATAGACGGGGGAAGTGTCCTTGATAAACTCATGGGACGTTGATTATAATTTTAGTGCTTTTTTCTAAAGCGAATTCTGAGATAGAGGATGTGAGAATGGGTTGGTCACTTGTTCGTGCTATTATCCTATTGCCCGGGATGGTCCTTGGTGTCATTCCTTTTTTTATCACTTGGTTGACACGGAACACACGATTTTCTGCCTCTGCGGCGTCACATCAACAAGCTGTTTTCTGGTTGGCGATTTTTGTTGCGGGGATTGCACTCGTGTTGATCATCCGGACTGTTTCCCTTTTTTTCAAGACAGGGAAGGGGACGCCTGCACCTTGGGACCCTCCCAAAAAATTTGTGGTGTCGGGACCTTATCGATACATGAGGAATCCAATGATCACGGGTGCACTTCTGGTTCTTCTTGCGGAGTCACTATTATTTCAATCGTGGCCGCTGGTATGTTGGATGTGTGTGTTCTTAATTGGTAATATGATTTACTTTCCCCTTGTTGAAGAGAAGGGTCTCAAGAGACGATTTGGTGAAGATTATGCCCTCTATTGCAAGAATGTTCCCCGCTGGTTACCACGATTACGTCCCTGGAAGCC
>JBATYS010000349.1:0-2280 GCA_049674205.1 Candidatus Aminicenantaceae bacterium | reverse complement strand
ACCCGAGAATGTTCCCCAGGTTTTCAGGGATGTGTTTGTCAAATACACCAAGATCTATGCGCCCAATGGAAAGCCGATCCATATCCTCGCCCAGGACGGATGGACCGATGACCAGATTAAAAAAGGCAGGAATGTCCTCGAGTTTATCCTGACGGATTTTCCAGGGTCTGAGTATGGTAACGACAAGTCCGCAATCGCCAATGCTATGGCAGACCGGAAGGCAACGATGGTCTTTTTTAACACTGAGCCTGACCTTCGCAAAGCATTTCGAGGCCCTCTCAGAGGTGCTACGGACCTGAGCATGCAGGACCTAAGGGCTAATGAGAATCCCGCTGAAGGAGACGAAGATTACATGAACCACATCACACGTGATGCGTCGTTCGAAGAGATCTGGCACCTCGTCCACGACAATGGTGTTAAACAAGTCCTTCCGGAAATGATCGCAGAGATGCGAGAGGCCAATGACGCGGCAGAAAAAAAGGGATGGCGGGGATGGCCTGACGACGAACCTGATGAACATCCCAATGAATATGTGGGTGTCCTCATCGATAACTACTATGATCTATGGAAGGTGAGACCAAAACTTTATGAGGGTAGAGACATCTCCCCGGAAGATGTGCCTGAAGGACAGTCACATTTTGGCCGGTATTTTGCAGGAAGCCGCGAAAGGATGAAAGAACACGACCCTGCCGGGTACTCTATGATGCAGAAGTTTTTCCCTCCTCACCTGACATATACGGCGGAATTGCCCGAGTACTTTGAGGGAACCTTTTCCTTAACGTTCGATGATTCGCTGGTCTATACCTACAAATCACAGCATCTGGTGAACGTGACGTTAACAGGAAGCAACAGTTCCAATCTCACGGGTAATGCATACGACAATGTATTGACGGGAAACGATGGCGATAACATCTTGATCGGAGGCGCAGGAAACGACACTCTCGAAGGCGGCGGAGGAAAAGACACAGCAGTGTTTTCAGGCCCCCGGTCAGACTATATCATCAAGATACACAACGGAGATTCAAAAGTTACTGATGGTATAACGGGCCGTAACGGAGAGGATTCCCTAAAAAATATCGAAATTTTGAAATTCAGCGATGAAGTTGTTGAGATCTAGAAATCGTTCCTGTTTTCTTTGAGTTGAAGCTCTGATTTTCAGAACTGAGAGAGGTCAGCGATGTTGAGTTCGTAGAGCTTCATTTCTCGCGGAATTCCAGTGGTTACATCCCAGCCCATCATCTCGTAGTAGTAATCCAAGGCCTTCTCGAACTCTTCTTTGTCCAGTTTCATGCCGGTCAGAGAACCTGTGGTCAGGGGTTCAAATAGCCTCTCCGGCAGGGCATCATCCTTGCGGTCAAATCCCTCCTGTGAGTTATACACACGCGCCAGATTTGTCGTTCTCTCCCCGAGTTTCATTATCTCAAAGAGACTGGTCTCCCATCCTGTGGCTGCATTGACCATGTCGACCAAGTGATTCAACCGGAACAACCTTGCAGGTCCAACAGTGAAGAAACACATGCACAACGTGTTGAGCACAGAGTAGATATGCTGATTATATACGAACCAACGCGCTTTGTAGGGGGTAAAATCCCGTGGAGGAACACCCTTCAGGATCCCGATGGGATAGAGGTCAGGAACAGCCCACCGGCCCTCTTCAAAGGGCATATCATGGGCCGCTTCAATATGGTCGGCTCCGGTGGGTGAAAGAGCAAAAGCATATCCTATGTTATTCTTTCCCCGAGGCTCGTGCATGGCAAAACTCTGTTTTTTCACAGCGCAGACAAAACGTTCTGCCCCGTTTCCCAAGGTTTTGGCTACCCGATAGCTGCCCTCAGCTAAAAGTGCGCCAAACCCCTCTTTGAAGGCGATCTTCTCGATCATTGTCAGCGCCGCGTCACCATTTCCAAACCGCAGGTCGATCCCATCGGTATCTTCTTTTGTGAGGATCCCATTCTCATAACACTCCATAGCAAAGGCGATGGTCATCCCGCAATCGATAGAATCGAGCGTGTACTTATTACACAGCTCATTGGCCTTAGCGATCACCTCGATATCATTCACAAGCATATTCGGACCGAAGGCTCCGGCGGTTTCATACTGGGGACCTCCGTAGACAGGATCGATATCATATTTCCCTCCTGCAGCAATGGGTTTGCACCTCACAGGACAGGCAAAACACGTGTATTGTCCATCAAAAACTGTGTCTTTGAGCTTTTCGAAGGTGACATCTTCCACCTTATCAAAGGCTCCGCCCTGAAAGTTTTTTGTGGGCAAAACACC
>JBATYS010000348.1:0-25637 GCA_049674205.1 Candidatus Aminicenantaceae bacterium | reverse complement strand
CTGCATTCCTCCTTCCGAATTTCGGATAATATATCAAAAAAAGAAAAAGTTTTAAATAAACAGTAAGCCTTTGTTTCCGGGATAGCATGAATTCTTTGTACGCTATTAAGTGATCAGATTGTGTGATGGAGAAAACCGTGAGAAGGGCTGGACGGGCATGGTGTTTTTCTTTGTAGGGTCCGTTCCCCGAACGGACCGCTTGGGAAACGGTCCCTACACTTAAATAGAGCTGCACTGATTTCTCATTGTTCGTTTTCGATATCATACAATCTGATCATTCGGAACTACATTCATCACGGATTTGGAAAAGCTTCTCTGTTGAATCAAAAGGATAATTCGATTACAATTCCGCGTGGAGTTCCAGATCTTCGCATGAGAAAAAAGACCTCTCTCTTTCCATCTCTTAATCTTGGCTCTGTTCTTTTTTTCAGCCTTATTCTTATCCTTGCACTTGTGGATTGCAAACAGGAGCGAACTTCCGAATTTGAGGTCTACCGGCTTATCGACCATCTGGATGCAGAGAATATCCTTCTGTCTCCCTGCAAAAACTTTTCTGATTCTGAGCAAGAATTCAGAACAGAATTCCCTGCCAAGTCGTTTCCCCTCCAGGACCTGGGTGTCGACAAAAATCCCTTCACCCTCATACGGAAGCTCAAACTGGGTGGCAGAGATATGAACGTGATCGTCTCTCCGCCCGAGAGTCAGTATGGATTTGACATCGATCTGAACGAAAGATCTGTGTTGGATTTCGGCATAGGCATTGTCAGAGCATATGACTTGGAGGAGATGTTCCAAAGGCCTAGCGGGGAAAAGGGTGTCAATTTTATGGTTGTTCTGGAGGTAGATGGCAGAAAACGGACCATCTTCCAGCACTATCTCTCCCCTCCACCTGTCGAGGAGCGAGAAACAGTCTCATTCTTGAGACAGAGCTTGGATCTGCCCCGGGCTGAAAACATCCGACTGTCTCTCATCACAGAAGGCAACGCTGAGAACATGGCCTTCTGGTACAATCCTGTGCTCTTCCAAAAAGGGAAGAACAGTTCTAATGTCATCCTTATCTCTGTGGATACCTTGAGGGCGGATCATTTGGGATGTTATGGCTATGAGAGGGAGACCAGCCCGAATATCGATTCTTTGGCCAATGATAGTGTGTTGTTTTCGAATGTTTACGCCTCCTCTCCATGGACCCTCCCTTCCCATGTCTCGATGTTGACATCCCTGCATGGCGTGCATCATCAGGTTTATCATGATGATGAGAGGATGGACCCCGCTATCCTCACACTCGCCGATCTCTTGAGGAAGAATCATTTCTTCTGTACCGCTTTTACGGGCGGTGGATTCGTGAGTTCGGTGTATGGTTTCTCGAAGGGATTCGACATGTATCAGGAGGGTGGTGGAGGAGTCTATCGTCAGGATGCCGCCGAGTATTCTTGTGGGCTGGTTACCGAATGGCTGGACACACACAGCAAGAATAAAAACTTTTTTCTTTTTGTCCACACCTACCAGCCCCATGATCCCTATGCCTGTCCCGAGCCCTACAGGGACATGTTCTTGTCCGAGGACGCGAAATGGAGGCACATCAATTTGATGGGACACCTGGGCGGAAGATCCAATCTGTTTAAGCCGCTGCCCGAGGGGGAGCGGCAAAATATCGAGGACCTCTACGATGGAGAAGTGCGTTACACGGATGAGGCGCTCATCGGGCCACTCATTCAAAAGCTCAAACAACTGGATCTCTATGACAGAACTCTGATCATTTTTACCAGTGATCATGGTGAGGAATTCTACGATCACAAAAGCTGGGGACACGGTCACCAGCTCTATGATGAATCTCTGAAGGTCCCGCTTTTGATAAAATTTCCGGGATCCAGATTCAGAGGCACCAAGATATCCAACATCGTGTCCCTTGTGGATGTGATGCCCACAATCCTAGATGAACTCCGGATCGATATTTCAGAGCTTTCGCTCGATGGGAAAAGCCTTTTTCCAGTTATTGAGGGGAAGGACAAGGAGGATAGATCCTTTTGGGCCGATATCGGTGACAATGTCCTCAACTCTCACGTGCCGCAAAAGATCTCCACGAACAGCGGAACAGAAAAGTTCATCCTCAACAAGAAATATACAGAGGAGGATCTATCCTACTTCGAGTATCCTCCACCCGATACTGGACCTGTAGAGCTGTATGAATTGAAGGGCGATCCCCGTGAAGAGCTCAACATTGCCGATAACAGAGCCGCACTTGTCAACCGGTTGATCCGCACCATCGAAGTTTTGTACAGTCAAGCCAGGAAGAGAAGATCTCTAAAACCAGAGATCGATGAAGATTTAAAAGAGCAGCTCAGGGCATTGGGCTATATCAAATGATAAGAGGTTTGAAGTGGAGAGCATTGAGATGCGAGACTCAATCTGTCTTCGCCAAAGACCCCCCCCACCCACCACCATATGGCTCAGACGGACAGAGTCTCACATTCTACGCTCCTGACCCAATATCTTACGATTTTGTGCCAAGGAAATTGAGAGGCATGTGATAATCAGATAGAGGTATCCAAATTCCTCCAGGATTTGATAAAATAGAGAGAATTTTAATCCCGATAAAGAAAAGGAAAGACCAATGTCTGATTTTTTAGAGATCAAAAGCATGAAGGACAAAGACCAAAAAAAGATCATGGAAGAGATCACTAAGAGGATAGAGGAAAAGAAAAAAAATGGAGTTTTCACAGAGAAGGAAATCCGAGAGATCGAAAAGATGGAGCTCCATCCTCTGCCCGATATTCTAGATGTCCAGAGTGTCTACGAAAGCTTTTTGTATGGGAAAGACTATCCAAAAAAAAGTGAATAATCCAGGTTAGGTGTCAGAGAAGGAGAGTGTCATGACTGACGAAAAAAAACGGGAAAGAAAGTCTGAAGATGAACGGAATATAAGGATAGACTATGAAAATATCGATGTGGCGGATATCATGGATCAAATCAAGAAAAAGATAGCTGCCCAGCCGAAAAAAGAACCGGAACTCCCTCTTGTTGAATCAGACTATGTTCCCTATGCCGCAATCCCTCCGGAGATGCCCCTAGAGGCTTCAGGTGCGCGGTCGAAGATTAAAGCCCTTTTGCTCAAGATCATGAAACCCTTCTCTCCTTTGATACGGCTTTTGGTTCTTCCCGTTTCCCATGAGCTTGCCGAGACGGTCAAAACGCTCGACTTAACGAATAAAAAATTGGACTATTTGAGTGAAAAATTGCATCACGATCTCTTCCAGCTGAACGAATCCCTGAACAGTAGGATCGAGGTCGTAGATAAGGCTGTGAATGAACGGCTCGATCTTGCCTTTGATGACATCGGAAGAATCAAGGAATACACCAAACTCTTGCACAGCCTGTCGCACAATGTCGTTGTGGAGATGACCAAACTGAAGATCGAGGAGGAGAATCTCAAGATCAAAGCAAGGATCCTGGAAAAAGATTTTGAATTCCTGGGGAGAAGAGAAAAAGCTCTGGAGGATCAGGTTCTCAAATGAAAGTTGCTTTTGTTGTCCAGAGATACGGTCAAGAGATTAGCGGTGGCGCTGAACTTCACTGCCGCTGGGTGACCGAACACATGCAAAAATACTGGGATGTCCAGGTTTTGACGACTCGAGCCTTCGATTACATCACCTGGAAGGATCACTATCCCAAGGGTGATGATATTGTCAACAATGTTCCGGTCAAGAGGTTCTCGGTGACGAAACCCAGGAATCCAGAGCGGTTCGGCCGCCTTCAAAATCATATTCTCGTAAATGAACATAGCAAAGAGGATGAGCTGAAATGGCTGGATGAAGAGGGGCCATTATCGACATCGCTCATTCGCTACGTCGAAGAACACAAAAACGATTTTGATTATTTTGTCTTCTTCAGCTATCGCTACTACCATTCCTATTGGGGAATTAACACGGTGCCGGAAAAGAGTATTCTCGTTCCTACAGCTGAAAACGATCCCGTCGTTCATCTCAGGATCTTTAAAGACCTGTTTAGAAAGCCTCAAGCATTTATCTACAACTCCGTGGAGGAACGGGAAATGATAAACCGGGTGTCCATGAACGACCACGTCTTGGGAGAAGTCGTGGGTGTGGGCACAGAGGTCCCTTCCGAAGTTTTTGTGGACGAATTCCGTCAAAAATATGACATTACGGGTGATTATCTCATCTATATCGGGAGGATCGACGAGAATAAGGGATGTGTTGAACTCTTTGATTTTTTTCTCCGCTTTAAAAAGAAAACAGATTCGGACATCAAACTGGTCCTTGTGGGGAGCACTCTCTTGAAGATCCCCTCTCATCCCGATATCCGGTACCTGGGCTTTTTATCGGAAGAGGATAAATTCTCAGCCTTGGTTGGCTCTCTCGCCTTGATCATGCCTTCCTTTTACGAAAGCCTGTCCATGGTCACACTCGAGGCTTGGGCAAAAAGAAAGCCCGTTTTGGCGAATGCGCGCTGCGAGGTTCTCAAAGGCCAGTGCTTACGGAGCAATGCCGGCCTTCTTTACGAAGATCAGGGCGAATTTACGGAGGCCTTAACCCTTCTTCTCTCCTCTCCACAGCTTAGAGGTGCTATGGGAGAAAACGGAGAACGATATTTCACCCAGAATTATACGTGGGAAGTGATCGAAAATAAGTACCTATCAGTCGTTGACCAGCTGGAGAAGAGAAAAGAATGAACATCCATCAGTTTGCCACTTCTTTGAGCTATGGGGACGCCATTTCCGATGAGATGCTGGAGATCCAGAGCGCCCTGCGCGAGAAAGGGCACGATTCTGAGATATTCATCCGCTTTTACGAGCCGAGGATGGCCAAATACATCCATGATTTTAGAGAGTACAAAATATTCAGCTCCCCTGACAATGTCGTCATTTTCCATTTTTCCATCGGTTCGCCCGTATCCAAGATGTTTTTCCGGATCCCCGATAAAAAGATCATGATCTACCACAACATCACGCCCTATAACTATTTCTTGGATTTTCACAGGATATTGACTCGGGAGTGTTATAAAGGACGCCTTGAGATCAAACTTTTTGTGGATAAAGTGGACCTGGCTCTGGGGGATTCAGAGTACAATCGTAAAGAACTCGAGCAATTGGGTTATCGAAACACCGGGGTTCTTCCCCTGCTTCTCAATCTCGACAAGTTCGAATCACCCGGGGACCCTGTCGTCCACCATATATATGATAACGGCAAGTGGACAGTCCTTTTTGTCGGACGGGTTATCCCGAACAAAAAGTTTGAGGATGTCATCAAGGCCTTCACCTTCTATAAGAAGTTTTTCAACCCCAATTCTCAGCTCATCCTTGCAGGGGATTACAGGGGAATGGAGCGATATTATTTCGCCCTCCAGGGCCTGATCGACAGATTAGAGTTACAGGATGTCCATCTCACAGGCCATGTGGATTTTCGAGAGCTCGTGTCCTACTTCAAGCTGGCTGATGTCTATCTCAGCATGAGCGAGCACGAGGGATTCGGTGTCCCGCTCCTGGAGGCATTCCACAACCGGACTCCTGTTGTGGCCTTTAAGGCGGGAGCTGTGGAAGAGACGATGAATGGAGGAGGTGTTCTGTTAGCCGAGAAAGAATTCCTACAAACCGCCGCACTACTGGACAAGATCCACAAGGACAGCGCTTTTAGGAACGACATCATCGCCCATCAGCTCCTGGCACTCAGAAAGTACACTCGTGAAAATGTGGCTCAAGTTCTGATGAGTCACGTGGAAAAGGTGTCGCGTTTATGAGAGTCGACCAGCTCGTCCCGGCTTTCCACAGGGGGGATGCCATTGGCGATACAGCCTTTCATTTGAAGCAGTTTTTTCTGTCTCAAGGTTTTCAATCCCAAGTCTATTGTCTGACCAGAGATTCAGTTCTTGAGGAAGAATCCCAGTTGTTCGATTCCTTCCCTGAGCCGAATCCTGAGGACATCACAATGCTTCATTTTGCCTTGCCCTCTCCTCTGACTCAGGCTCTCATGAAACTGCCCAGCCGAAAAGTTATGATATATCACAACATAACGCCCCACACCTATTTTGAGGGATTCAACCCGGAAATGGTGCGTATCTCTTGTTTGGGGCGAGAAGAACTCAAGTCCTTGTCCTCCCACGTCGAATTGTCTTTAGCTGATTCCGAGTATAACCGTCAAGAGCTGACTGCTCTGGGTTTTAAAAAAACAGAGGTTTTCCCACTCTTTATCGACTATAAAAAGTATGAAAAGCCGGCATGTGACTTCATCTACCAATTCTTTAATGATGACCGCCTCAATATTCTTTTTGTGGGGCGTATCGTCCCGAACAAAAGGATCGACGCGCTCATCAAAGTGCTCTTCTACTACAAAAAGTATATTTCCCCTCTGGTTAGGCTGATCGTCGTGGGAAAAACGAACTCTCTCCCAAAGTACTATGAGAGTTTAGTCCGGCTCGCGGATGAGTTCTATCTCAAACCGGAGGAGATCTGTTTCACGGGCCATATTCCCGACGAAGAGATGTTTGCCCTGTATAAAGCTTCCGATGTGTTCCTCTCTTTGAGCGAGCACGAGGGATTTGGGCTTCCCTTTGTAGAGAGCATGATTTTTGATCTCCCCATAATCGCCTTCAACTCAACGGCTGTACCCTATACTTTGGGCGATTCCGGGGTTCTCATCAACGATAATGAGTGCGTAGACAAGATCGGTGAACTCATTCATATCGTAACCCATGATGAGGAGCTTCGGAAGACAATAATCTTAAGTCAGTGCCTGGAGCTGGAGAGATACAAATCAACAGATCTAAGAGAGTTCCTGCTGGAGAGTTTTGGGAGCTTGGCAAAATGAAGATCGCCTTTATCGTTCAACGCTACGGGAAAGAAGTTATGGGAGGGTCAGAGCTCCATTGCCGTCAGATCGCAGAAGTTTTGGCAGAAAGTGGTTTTGATTGCACGGTGTATACGACAACAGCCAAAGACTATATCACCTGGAAAAACGAGTATTCTCCCGGTGAGACCGTTCTGAATGGTGTCCAGGTGAAGCGTTATAGAGTCGACAAAGAGAGAAATATCACCGCATTTAATAAATACTCCGATTGGATCTTTGCCAATGAGCATACGCATGAGGATGAGGTCGAGTGGATGGAACAACAGGGTCCTGTGTGCCCTTCTCTTCTAGATGCCCTGGAAAAAGAGGAGGACGAACACGATGTGTTTGTGTTTTTTACGTATCTTTACTACAACACATACTGGGGCCTTCAGAGAGTAAAGAAACCGAGGACCCTTGTCTCGACCGCGCATGATGAGCCGGCTCTATATCTTGACATGATGAAGCAGGTATTTGCTTTGCCCGATGCCTTTATGTTCAACACAGAGGCCGAGCAAAACATGCTTGCCAGAGAGTTCCCCTTCGAAAACAAATACCAGGATATCGTGGGTGTAGGTGTGGAGATTCCAGAAAAGGTGCAAGGTTCGCTCTTTTCGCAAAGGCATGGGATCTTTCCCCCCTTTATTCTATATGCTGGCCGGATTGAACCGGGCAAAGGGTGTCAAGAGCTTATCGATTTTTTTGGACATTACAATCAGAAAAATCCGGAGCCGACCCTTGTTCTCATCGGTAAACTTCTGATGGATATTCCGAAGCACCCAAAGATCAAGTATTTGGGATTCCTCAGCCCTGAAGATAAAAACGCGGCAATGGCTGCAGCATTGGCCACCATCCATCCCTCCCGTCTCGAGAGCCTGTGTATGGCTGCCTTGGAATCCATGGCCGTAAAGACGCCCATCCTCGTCCAGGAGCAGACAGAACCACTCAAACAACACTGCCTTCAAGGCGGCAGCGGTCTGTTTTATTCCAACTTTAGAGAATTTGGCGACGCCCTCGATCTCTTTTTAACTGATTCACGATTGCGGGAGAGGATGGGAGAGAATGGTCTCAGGTATGTGAGAGACAACTATTCCTGGCCAAAGATCATCGAGAAGTACAAACGCTTGTTCGCTTTTTTAACCTAAATTCTCTTTCTTAGAACGGTCCTGCTCTCTAATAACCGGCACTTTGGCAATTTTCTTCATATTCCTGGAGCTAAAACCGACTAAATTTCCTCAACGAACGCGTCCTGTGAAGATCATACGATTATGTTGATATCTAGGGCGGTTTTACACTCTGACGAGGCGCCAAGGGAAAAGGAGGCAGCCAGGTTTAAATTGACTCCGGTTGTCGATTGTGTTAAGAAATGACTCTCAAAATGAGATAAATGGCCTTCATAAACTACGCAACAAAGAGCCTCGCGATCAAGATCGTATATTACGGTCCCGGTCTCAGCGGAAAAACCACCAATATCCGTTACATTTACAGCAAAATGGACCCGGATTCTCGGGGAGAACTGATCTGTTTGGAAACTCCGATCGAAAGAACTCTCTTTTTCGACCTGCTCCCCATAAAAGCGGGTTTGATCAATGAATTCAACACTCATTTTCAGCTCATGACCGTCCCTGGCCAGGTATTCTACGAAGCCTCCAGAAAAAGCGTGGTCAAAGGAGTGGATGGGATCGTTTTTGTGGCAGATTCACAAATTCCTCTTATCGATGCCAATCTGGAAAACTTCGATAATTTGAGACGAAACCTCCTAGACCACGATATCGATTTAAATCTGATCCCCTTAGTGTTTCAATATAACAAGCGTGATCTTGAGAATCTCGTTCCTGTGGAAACGTTCAACAGCCTTCTCAATCCACCGGGGCGCCCCTATGTGGAATCTTCAGCCATAAACGGCGATGGTGTTCTTGAAACCTTAAAAGAGATCGCAAAGATCACCGTTCCATGGGTCAGAGAAAAATTGTTCGGCGAAAAGAGAGACGCTGAAGACAAGGAAGATCAGCTGAGAATGATCAGAGAGGCAGAGGCGAATAGGGCAGAAGTCAAAACAGAGATCGAATTCGTTCCTGAAGAAGAGGCTGCCCCGATCCGGATGACAAAAATAAAGTTTAAGAGCCAATCCGATATCGAGGACCAGCTGGAGAGTTTGGCAGTGGAATTTACGTCTAAGAAGTAACACCTCCCAAAAAACATTCCCGATTCTTGGTTCCGATTCAGTTTTTTTTCACAGGCTTTGATAAAAATAAGGATGTTGATTCGTCTGTGTATACGGACGGCGATGTTATTCAAGATCTTCAGTACTTCATTATATGGGATAGAAGCGTATCTTGTGGAGGTTGAAGTCGATATCTCTCTGGGCATTCCTGACTTCGTGATCGTAGGGCTTCCCGATGCTGCGGTGAGAGAGAGTCGGGAAAGGGTGAAAGCGGCGCTGAAAAACTGCGGCTACATCTTTCCCTCACGGAAAGTCATCATCAATCTGGCTCCTGCGGACAGGCGGAAAGAGGGCTCTTCATTTGATCTCCCAATCGCCTTGGGTTTGCTGGCTTACCTTGACGTCTTCCCTCTTGACCAGCTTCAAGATTACCTTTTTCTGGGAGAACTGGCATTGGACGGCAGGATCAAAAGCGGGAAGGGGATCCTGTCTTCGACCGTTCTCGCTAAGGGTCTGGAATTTAAAGGTATCGTCATCCCCAAGGACAATGAAATAGAAGCCGCCCTAGTGCAAGGCATAGATATCTTTGGATTGGAAGACCTTGTGAAAGTCACACGATTGCTGGCGCATCCAGATAGCGTTACTCCCTCCGCATACCGGTTGGCAGACCTCCTGCCCTCACGGAGTTTTGAGGTGGACTTTCAGGAGATCCGTGGACAACAACACGCCAAACGTGCGTTGGAGGTGGCCTCTGCAGGAGGCCACAATGTCCTTCTGATTGGACCTCCGGGTGCGGGAAAAACCATGTTGGCCAGACGACTTGCGACGATTTTGCCACCCATGAGCTTCGAGGAGATCATTGAAGTCACACAGATCTACAGTGCATCGGGATTGTTGAGATCAAGAGGTGTAATTGGAGAGAGGCCCTTTCGCTCTCCTCATCACACAACGACTGTGGCCGGTCTCATCGGTGGAGGCCTTTGGCCGAAGCCAGGAGAAGTCAGTCTCGCGCATCATGGAGTTTTGTTTTTGGATGAGCTCCCCGAGTTTCGTAAGCAAGCTCTGGAAGGCCTGCGTCAGCCTCTTGAGGACGGCGAGGTCACGGTCTCCAGGGCTTCCATGAGTGTTTCCTATCCCTCTTCGTTCATGCTGATCGCTGCCATGAATCCCTGCGAAGATGTGGCTAGTGGATTTTCTGCCGGGGGTATCGAGTGCACTGATGCTCAGAGATACCGTTACTACTCAAAAATTTCCCGGCCTCTTCTCGACCGGATCGATATTCAGATCGAAGTGCCGAAAGTCGGGTTCAAAGAGATTATCTCTAAACATGAAGGGGAATGTTCTTCTGAGATCAGGCGCAGAGTGGTTGCGGCGAGAAAAACTCAGCTCAAGCGATACAAGAGAAAAAAGATATTTTCCAATGCCCGGATGGGGACAAGAGAGGTGAAAAAATTCTGCCAAGTGTCTTCTGAGGGAAGAGAGCTTTTGGAGATGGCGGTCAACAAGTTGGGCTTCAGCGCTAGAGCATACATGCGAATACTTAAAGTGGCGAGGACGATCGCCGATCTGGAAGGAGAGGAACAGATCAGTCCATGCCATATCTCCGAGGCTATTCAGTACCGCATGTTGGATAAATACTTCTAAAGCCATTTTTTTTCTTGACATATAAAATAAATCATATATAATATTATTCTAATATAGTAACAAGATAATATATCAATGAAAAAAAAGAGATACTCAAAAGAACACGAAGAGCTTTCGAATAAGTTCAGGGCTCTGTCTCATCCGGCAAGAGTGAAACTCGTAGAAGACCTGATGGAGAAGGAGTGTTGTGTGGGGGAGATGCAGAGATGTCTCTCCATATCACAGCCGAACGTTTCTCAACACCTCAAGGTTTTAAAAGATGCGGGTATCATTCGGGGAAGAAGAGAAAAAACCAGGATCTGTTACAGTATCGCAGATGATAATGTCCAAAAAGCTCTTTTGCTGTTTCTAAAAGGAGATGGATCAAATGAGTAAGATCAATGAAATCACATCTGGCATTTTTAAAAATGAAGTCTTGGATTCCGATATTCCAGTTGTTGTGGATTTTTGGGCACCCTGGTGTGGTCCCTGTCGCATGGTGGCCCCTGTTTTAGAAGAGATATCCCAAAAAATGAATGGCAAGATCAAGTTCGTCAAGCTCAATACGGACGAAAATCAGAAAACCGCCATGGATTATCAGATCATGGCCATCCCATCGCTGTTGATATTCAAAGATGGCCAGGAGGTTGACAGGATCGTCGGTTTTGTCCCTCAGGAACAGCTTGAGACTGATTTGCAGAAAATCATATCTTGACTCCTATCCAGCCGGAAGCATCCACTGTCTGTTTACAGTATAGATGCTGTCTCAGGGTGTTAATTCCATCGTTTTCCTAGAGGGGATATGTACCTCTTTTATCCTGAAGCATGGTGTTGTTTTTTTTAGCTTGACATTCACGCTAAATTCCCATTTATATGTTTTTTAGCCTTTCATCGCCGGATTAAACATAGGAAGAGATTGGTCGTAGATTCTTCACTAAATGGAGAGAGGAGGAGCAATGAAAAATAAAGGGCGATTGGAGATTCCAAGACGAGCTTTTGTGAGTTGCATTCCTGGAATATTACTCGGAGCAGGATTGTTATCCAAATCGGCATATCCCTTTGGGGATATTCAGGAGAAACCTGTTCTCAAGGAAGAGTTGACGCCGGAAGAATTGAAATGGGTGGAACAATCCTCGATGGCCAAAGACCTGTCTAATTATTTTGGTGAGGGATACAGCTGTGCCGAATCTCTCTTTATGGTCTCTCTCAGGTTCCTCAAGAAGCCAGAGGAGCTTGTCTGGGTAGCGGCTGGATTTGGAGGAGGGATGTACAATAAAGACCTCTGTGGTTTTCTCACAGCCGGGATCATGGCCATCGGTCTTTCATCGGGGATGCTGAATAAAGAGAGAAGTGAAGCGAAGGATCACTGTGGTATGCAGGTCAAAGAATATTGGAAATGGTGGCGATCTGTGTCGCCCCTCCGCTGTGCGGATATCCGGACTGAGGGAACAAGTTCAAGCGTCTGTCGCCGGTTGGGGCAAATCGCCGCCGCCAAAACAGAGGATTTGATCAAAACCGTAAAAGGCTAGATTAGGAGGAACTCATGATCAAGGACTTTCAGAAATACCTGGTTAAGTCCTGCAAGATCCTCAACGAAGTTGAAGCAGAGGTGGGGAGCCTTGAGGAGTAATCCAAAAATAAGGACTGAATTAGCCTGTTTTGCTCTGTTGCTATCCCTGTTCATCAGTTTTTGTTCAGAGAGAACTCCTCCGCAGGAGGGGATATCTCTAGAGGGTTTTATCTCTATATTTGATGGCGAGACACTCTCGGGGTGGAGGAAGTTGACTGAATCCAGCGAGAATTCTGGAGTGTGGGATGTGATTGATGGTAAAATCGTTGCGAGCCAGACGACAGAAGGGGAGGGGGGCCTTCTCGTCTCATTAAAGACGTACGGTGATTTCGAGGTATATGCCGAGATTAAGGCCGATTACCCCATCGATACCGGCCTGTTCCTGCGTGTTCAGCCCCACGTTCTCTCTTACCAGGTGACCATCGATTATCGGCCCGATGGGGAAATCGGTGCGATCTACTGCCCGGGTAGCGGCGATTTTCTTGTCCACAATCCTGCAGGTAAAGATTTGTGGAAAAGCGACGAGTTCAACTCTGTCCGGGTACGGATCCAGGGCCAACCGCCACGGATTCGGGCCTGGTTCAACGGCTCAGAAATCGTGGATTTTACCGATACTTTGGTCGAAAGCGGATACAGAGTTCCCCGCGAGGGTTTTTTTGGGATACAGGTCCATGGCGGTTCAAGCTGGGGAAAAGGCAACAAGGTCTATTTTCGCAGGCTCCTCATCAAACAGCTCAACACTCAATAGCCATTTATCTCCCCGTTGATCGAATTAGCGAGTGATCAGATTATATGATATCAAAAACGAAATTCCGTCTCAGTTTCCCCAGCGAGGAAACTTCGCTCGGACGTAGGGGCTGTCCTCATATCCCCCTTTGGGAGATATCCCATGCCCGCCTAGAGCCCTTCTCACGGTTTTTTCCATCACACAATCTGATCACTTAATAATGCAACGTGTACTAGATTTCTAATGATGTGTGGGATAAAACTTTTGGTGTAATTCACACCTGAGGGGAGGCGTAAATCGTAAGGCGTGAGGAGTGTATTACCATATGGATGGATTGATTGGAAAACCCCTTTCGCCTCACGCCCAACGTTTTACGCCTCCCGATGTTCTTTTACCATTAATATCCCGTCTCTGAGGACAACCTTCCCATTCTTGATCACATGTTTGATGGGATTGATACCGAAGTGGTAAACGAGGGTGAGATAATGGGGAGCCTGATAGAGGACGAGATCCATCTTTTTCCCGACTTCCAGACTGCCTACCTCTTCATCTCTTGTCATGGCATAGGAGGCATTGGCTGTCACTGCATTTATGGACTCTTCTACACTCATTTTAAGAGTGAAGACAGCCAGTTGCATGACAAAAAACAGAGATTCAGTCATAGAACTTCCGGGATTAAAATCTGTGGCCAGAGCCACGATGGTACCCCTGCATGTCAGCAATTGGTGGCAGCGGGAAACGATACAATCAGCGAAAATCATCCAGGCTTTTCCTCACCGATGCGCGCTTGTTTCTCCGGATAAATGATGGAGTTTCATACGACTCCCACTTCTTTTCCCAGGCCGGCCTCTGCCAGAGGGATTCATTCCCTTTAGGCTCGAATATGTAGGGCGGGGTTTCCTGCTGAACCTGGAACGGGGGAGGAGTTTTTTCTCTTTGAGGTTGGAACTCTTGGGGTGTCACGGCATCCATTGTCGGTTTGGGTTCGAACCCTGTTGCGATCACCGTCACTTTGACCATATCTTTCATGCTCTCCTCGATCACAGTGCCGAATATGATGTTGGCCTCGGGGTGTGCCAGGCCGTGGATCAATTCTGATGCCTTGGACACTTCATGCAGGGTGATATCTTTTCCGCCCGTGATGTTGATGAGGACTCCGTGGGCTCCTTCGATGGACGTGTCAATGAGAAGCGGGCTGGATATGGCTTTGTGTGCAGCATCGACAGCCCTGCTTTCTCCAGAGGCGATCCCCGTTCCCATAAAGGCCATTCCCATGCCCTTCATGATGGATTTGACGTCTGCAAAATCGAGGTTGATAACCCCAGGTCGTGTGATCAGGTCGGAAATACCTTGAACAGCCTGCCGCAGGATGTCATCTGCCATCTTAAAGGCATCCTGGATCGATGTGTCCAAGTTCACGGTCTCGAGAAGCCTCTCGTTGGGGATGGAGATCACCGTATCCACGGCTGTCTTGAGTTCGGCCAATCCTTCCTGAGCCTGTCGTGCTCTGATTTTTCCTTCAAACTCAAAGGGAAAAGTGACGATGGCGATAGCCAGAATATCCAACTCCGAGGCGATATTAGCCAGGATGGGCGTTGCTCCCGTCCCTGTGCCTCCTCCCAAACCCGTGGTGAGAAAGACCATGTCTGCTCCTTCCATGAGCTCGACAAGCTTCTCTGTGTCTTCCAAGGCAGCTTGTTTCCCGATGTCAGGCCTTCCCCCGGATCCCAGACCCTTGGTCAGTTGACTTCCGATCTGGAACTTGATTCCCGCGTTGTTGTTGTTGAGCGCTTGAAGGTCGGTGTTGACGCCGATGAATTCAACGCCCTCGATCCTTGCCTCGATCATTCTGTTGACGGCGTTTCCTCCTCCACCCCCAATTCCGATGACCTTGATGTTGGCCCCTACACGCTCATCCACCAAGTGAAATTTGAGTTTGCTTTTAAAATCCTCGTGCATGTTTGCCTCCTATGCCTCTTTTAGCCAATCCTTCATTTTGGCCCAGAAGCCCTTTTTTCTATCTTTAGAAAAGCCTCTATCCTTCCACTGGTTATATCCGTAGAGGACGAGACCCACTGATGTTGCATAGTCCGGAGTGCTCACCCGGTCCGCAAGCCCTCCGATCCCGCTCGGATCACCCCGGCGAACCGGAAGGTCAAAGATGCCTTCCGCCACTTCTTCCAACCCATCCAGCAAAGCTGTCGCTCCCGTGAGCACGATGCCCGAATTCAGGGACTTTTCATAGCCCATTCTCCGGATGTCATTGTCGACCAATCGGAATATTTCTTCAGCTCGTGGTTGGATAATGTCTGCCAGAAGTTGTCTAGAAAGCACACGGGGTTTCTTGCCGCGGCCCACAGAGGGAACCTCGATGGTTTCCTGTTCCTCCTCTAGCGGACTGGACACGCATCCGAATTTTTTCTTGATCTTCTCTGCATCGGGGATCGGCGTGCGCAAGCCGACTGCGATATCATTAGTAAAATTGTCTCCCCCGATAGGAATGACAGATGTGTACCAAAGACTCCCGCGTTCGAAAATGGCGACTTCGGTCGTGCCTCCGCCGATGTCGATCAAACCGACACCGAGTTCCATTTCATCATGGGTCAGGATGGAGAAACTGGTGGCAATTTGGTTGAGGACCAAATGCTCGATCTCGATGCCGGCCCTGGTGATACAGGTCTTAAGGTTTTGAACCGATGTGATGGCCCCCGTGATAATATGGACATTGACTTCCAGCTTGATTCCGCTCATACCCATAGGATCTTTGATCCCATCCTGATCATCCACGACAAACTCCTGCGGGATGATGTGGATGATCTCTCTGTCAGGAGGAATGGAGACGGCTTTGGATTGATCGATCACACGCCTGATGTCTTCTCGGCTGATCTCTTTGTTTTTCCCGGAGACAGCAATAACACCTCTGCTGTTGAAGCTCTTGATGTGAGCCCCTGAAATACCGACAAACGCCGAATCGATCTCCACGCCTGCCATAAGCTCAGCCTCTTCTTGTGCTTTCTTAATGGCGTCCACAGTGGTCTCGAGATTGACTACGACTCCTTTTCTCAATCCTCTCGAATCACTCGTTCCGATGCCGATGATCTCGATCTTTCTGTCTTCAGTGACTTCACCAATTATGGCAGTGATCTTTTTTGTGCCGATATCTATACCGACAATATAGCCATTTTTTGGCATTATTTTGCCTCCTTTATCATGCTTGGAGAGATATCATTTGCGAATTGTTTTTGAGGCTTTATATAGATGCGCTCCTCGAAGCGCAGGTCTACATATTCTATGGGTCCGTATTGTTTAAATATTGGCTCTTGAACCCGGTAACGTTTCATTCTCTCATGGAACTGGCTTTCACCGATTATGATCCATGTAGGCGACTCCTTGAGCTTAACTTTCGCATTTTCATATTCCGTAAGGTCTAAAACCGCGATCGATTCTCTCTCCGATAGGTCCAGATTGTCCAGAAGCGCCCATCCAAGGTCGAGTTTCTCAGCGATATTCTCCTTGAAATTTTTAGAATCCACGAACAGAGGAAGGTCCCAGTTAACCAAAGAGTCGACCTCCTGGAGCTTTATACCCTCCCTGTCAATGAGGAATGTCCGGCTTTTTTTCAATAAAGCGGCGGGCTGCCTATCCAGAATTGAGATCTTAAGGGTCGATGGGAAGTTCTTCCGGACGCGGATATCTTTGATCCATGGATGGACGACCAGTTTTTCTTTAAGCGTATGGATGTTGAGAATCAGAAGATTCCCCAAATGTTTTCCTTCGAGGAACAGGCGAATATCCTCTGCGATTTGTTCTTTGGCGCAGGACACTTCGATGCAGTCGATATCCAAATTATCCCAAGAGATCAAGAAGAGGTAAGCTCTTTGAAAAAGGGTGAACAGTCCGCTGATAAGGAGGAAACAGAAAAGGATGTGCCTGAATTTCAGTTTGATCCGTCTCTGCACTTTCTTGGGTTTGGTCTTTTTCTCCTTTCGCATGAAGTGTAGTGGTTCGGAGATTAAGACGTTTGCCTTGTATCTAAGCGGGGATGTCACTTGTGTGGCCATCGTCTTATTTTTCTCCTAATTCCGTGATCAGCTCTGGAATTATCTTGTTGATGCTTCCTGCGCCCAGGATGAAAATCAAATCTTCCGGCTCTGCAGTTTTGGCGACAAGAGCGGCGATCTTCGAAAGGTCGGGTTCGAAATAGATGTTTTTGTGCCCGAATTTTTGAGTTTCTTCAAAAAGAACTTGACCGGAAACACTCTCGATCGGCTTTTCCCCGGCAGGATAGACTTCTGTGATGAAAAGAACATCCGCTTGGTTGAACGAAGTGGCGAATTTTTTCATAAGAGAAGATAACCGGGAGTAGCGGTGAGGCTGGAAGACCACTACCGTGCGGCGTGGCCAGCCCCTTTTTGCGGCCTCGAGCGTAGCGATGATTTCGGTAGGGTGATGGGCATAATCCTCGAAGATCATGATGCCATTCACCGTTTGCTTCAACTCAAACCGCCGTCCGATCCCCGTATAAGCCTCCAGCGCCTCCAGAATTGTGGGAATGGGCATATCCAGGTCCAACCCAACTGATACAGCCGCCATTGCATTTTGAATGCTGTGTTTTCCCGGTACATTTAATTTAAGGACGCCGATCTTCTCGTTTTTATAATAGAGCTCGGATGTGCTGGTGAATTTGTCGAACGTCTGCTCACGCGAATAGACATCCGCCTGTGTGGAGAATCCATAGGTGATGACCCTGCGTTCCAGCTCCGGCATAAGGCTCTGCAGGTTTGCATCATCCAGGCAGAGGATGATAGGACAGAAAAAGGGAACTTTGTTTGCAAAATGAATAAAGGTCTTTTTGATCTCATCCAGAGTCTTGTATTGATCCAAGTGCTCCTCGTCCAGATTTGTCAGCACGGCCATAAACGGAGAAAGATAGAGGAAAGACCGATCGCTCTCATCCGCCTCGGCCACGATGAAATCTCCCTCTCCCAGCTTGGCATGGGCCCCGATGGTGTTGAGCCTGCCACCGACAATGATCGTTGGATCAAAACCTCCAGCTTCAAGGACTTCGGCGATCATTGATGTGGTGGATGTTTTCCCGTGAGAGCCTGCCACAGCGATCCCGTGTTTCATCCGCATCAATTCTGCCAGCATCTCTGCCCGGGGGATGACGGGTATTTTTTGACGCCTTGCTTCTTGCACCTCATCGTTTTCTTCTGTGATAGCGGAGGAGATCACCACCACATCCGAGCCATTGATCTGTTCCGCCCTGTGTCCGATGTGAACCTCGGCTCCCAACCGTGCCAGGCGCCGAGTCGCTTCATTCTCCTGGACGTCAGAACCTGAGACTCTGTAGCTCAGGTTGAGGAGAACTTCAGCAATTCCATTCATTCCGGTGCCTCCGATACCGATCATGTGGATGTGTTTGAGCTTGTGATATTTTCTATTGACCACCGGTTCTCCTAACTTTCTTCTCCCGTAAATTCCAGGCAGAGGTCTGAGATTTTTTCTGCAGCGTTTTCTCTTTTGAGAGGCTTAAGATTGTTCTCCATTCGGTCTATTTTTTCTTTATGGGTCATGAAATCCCGGATTTTTTCCGTGAATGTCTCTGGTGTAAAATCCTCTTCGAGGAGGATCTCAGCGCCCTGGGCCCTTTCGAGTTCCTTGGCGTTTAAGAGTTGATGATCATCTGTAGCCTTGGCAAATGGAACAAGGAGTGATGCCTTTTGGGCGGCGATGAGCTCAGCAATCGTGGTGGCTCCCGACCGGCACACGATGAGGTCTGAGCTCTGAAAGTAGTCGGGGATGTTGAAGAAGTAGGGAGAAACGGTCACATCTGTGTATCCATGGTAGGCGTAGCGGTCTTTGACCCATTCATAGTCGTTGGCTCCGGTTTGGTGGACGAATCGTAGTTCCTTTTTCTCCTGCGAAAGAAGGGGCAACGATTCTGTGACTCCCATGTTGAGGAAGTGAGATCCCTGGCTTCCCCCGAAGATCAGGAGGGAAAAGCGATGATTCCGCTCTTTTTTAGGAAGGGAATAGAACTCTTCTCGTGTGGGATTTCCCGTGACATACCCTTTCCCCTTAAAGTAGGGAAGAGAGCCCTCAAAGGCGACTACAGCTTTGCGAACCCATGGGAGTAGAAGCCTGTTTGTCAGTCCGGGCTTGAGGTTCTGTTCCATGATCAGAGTCGGGATTCTAAGCCAGGATGCAAGAAGAACGATCGGGCCCGAACTGTAACCGCCGACTCCGATCACTAGAGCTGGCCGTATACGTAAAAGGATATAAAGGGACTTGAGGAAGCCATAGGGCAGCAGAGCAAGAGACTGGAATGTCCTCAGGCCTTTCCCCTTCAATCCTTCGATCTTTAGAGGAATAAATTTCGCCCGATAACGCTCCATGATGTTTTTCTCCAGCACCCGACTGCTGCCGACGAATGTGATCTCTACTGCTGGATCCTTCTCCTTTAATTTTTCACCGACTGCCAGAGCAGGGTAGAGATGTCCACCCGTTCCGCCTCCGCTTATAATGACCTTCCGTGCCTTCATCTTTTTCTTCTGCTTCCTTCCTTGCGCTGTGAGATGTGGAGAAGGATACCTATAGTGAACAATGTGCATACCAGAGAGGATCTCCCAAAACTCAACAGAGGAAGGGGGAGCCCTGTAGGGGGACCCAAACCCAGAACGATGCTGATATTGAGCATAGCCTGGGCAAATATCGCCATCGTTAGGCCTGTTGCAATGATCCGTGAAAATGCGGTGGGTGCTCTCCTGGAGATGACCAACCCTCTCCACAGGATGATCACAAAAAGCAGCAATGTTGCGATTGTGCCCATGAGCCCTAGCTCTTCGCCGATGATCGCATAAATATAATCCGTGTGGGCGCACGGCAGGAAAAACAGTTTTTGTGTGCTTTCACCTATACTTACGCCGAAAAGGCCGCCGCAACCGACAGCCAGTTTGGACTGGATTGCCTGAAACCCCGTCCCCAGTGGATCGCTGTTCGGAGATAGAAAAGCCATAACCCTTTCCATTCGATAGGTTGCCTTGAATAGATACAGGGCGAAAAGCCCAGAGGATAAGACGCCCAGGACCAGAAAGTAAGCCATCTTCACTCCCCCGATGAAGAACAGTATTGTGCATATCAAAAAGATGAGGATGGCGGTTCCGAAATCGGGTTCGATGATGATCAACAGAATTCCTAGGAATACGATGGCCAAGGGAAAAAGGAGAGAGGAAGCCTTATCCAGCTCGTCCTTTTTCTTCTCCAGTTGGAGAGCGATGAAAAGGACCAGACTGATCTTGGCTAATTCCGATGGCTGAAACCGCAATCCGTAAAAATGGATCCATCTCTGGGTTGCTCCCATTGCCGGCATAAGCAGACAGAGTGCCAGAAGAATAAACGTCAAGACCAGTAATCCATAGATAAAATACGGGTTCTCGTAGAACGGCTTGTTTATAAAAAACATGGCTAGGATGAATGCCAAGCCAAATCCGGCACCGATGAGCTGATTGATAAAGAAATGGAAAGGCTGCTGATATTTGTCGCTCGCCAAGATCGCTGATGAACTGAAGACCATGACCAATCCGAATGAAAGGAGTACAAGTGTTGCAAGGAATAGGGGTTTGTCGAATCCCAGGGGTCTAAATATTTCCATCGGTTAATTGCCTTGTGTTTTGACTCTTTCCATTAATGCAAAGACCTCGCGTTTGAATACTCGGCCTCTTTCCTCGAAGCTTTGGAACATATCAAAGCTTGTACAGGCAGGAGCGAGGAGAACGATCTCTCCTGGAGAAGCCGCAGCAAAACCTTGCTCAACGGCTTGTTTCAGTGAGGAGACCGACTCCATTGGAATGCCATTATCGCTTTTGAGCGCTTGGGCAATTTTTTCTTTGGCCTCACCGATCAACAGAATTTTTTTGACGCGTTCCTCCACCGGCCTTTTCAGTAGTTCGAAGTTCCCTCCTTTATCCCTTCCCCCCAAGATGAGGATGATCTTCCTGTCAAAACTCTGCAGGGATTTTAGGGTTGCTCCCACATTTGTTGCTTTGGAGTCGTTGTAGAAGACAACGCTCTGGAGAGTTGCGACTTCTTCCAACCTGTGTTCCAGGCTTTGGAACGACTTGATGGTCTCCCTCATTGCTGGGGCAGGGATACCGAAAAGAAAACCGATGAGTATAGAACTCATCACGTTTTCCTGGTTGTGGACTCCCCGGAGGGGAATGCCACCTATGTGGATGATCCTCTCCTCTTTGCCATTCGTACAGACGATCCATTCTCTTTCGATAAAACAACCGGGGACGACCCTGTGGCTTCGGGAGAAGCCGAAGACCTTGGGTTTGATATCTTCTCTTAAATCCCAAACGAGAGGGTCATCCCGATTGAGTATTGTGATGTCCTCTTCATCCTGGAGTTTAAGGAGATGTTTTTTAGCTTCGAAGTAGTTCGTAAAACTTCCATGCCAGTCCAGATGATCGGGAGTGAGATTCAGCAACACGGATATATAAGCTTTGAACTGTTTGACATACTCCAGCTGGAAGCTTGAGAGCTCTGTGACGTAGATGTGGTCATCTTCGCTCTCCTCGACATAACTTATGAGAGGAGTGCCTATGTTCCCGGCCAAATAGGATTTTATCCCCCCTTCATGAAGGATCTTGTTGGAAAGTGTTGTTGTAGTAGATTTTCCGTTGGTCCCCGTGATCCCGACAACTCGACCTTTGAGGAATCTGAAGGCGAGTTCGATCTCTGATAGAACTTCCACTCCCTTTGCCATAGCTTCCTGGAGTTCCGGGATCCTCGGGACGCCAGGGCTTGGAAAGATCAGATCGGAACTCAGGAAGGTCTCTTTTTTATGGCCTCCTGTCTCAAAGACAACTCCTCTATCCTGCCAAATACCGATCTTTTCGGAAAACTGTCCGGCCTCTCTCTTTTCGCTGACAGTGACATGCGCTCCCTGGTTCAGCAAAAAGCGGCAGAGTTCTTCTCCTGTTTTTCCGAAGCCTACAATGAGAGTTTCTCTGCCTTCGAGTTCCATATTACCTCAGTTTTAGCGTGGTCAAACTGAACAGGGCGAATATGATGCCCAGTATCCAAAACCGGACCACGATCTTTTGCTCTGACCATCCCTTAAGCTCAAAATGATGGTGGAGCGGAGCCATGAGAAATATCCGTTTTCCTCCCGAGATCTTGAAGTAGGTCACCTGGAGTAGCACAGAGAGCGCTTCGAGAACGAAGACACCCGCTACCATCAGCAGGAGGAATTCCTGTTTGATCATTATAGCCACTGCGCCGAGCGTCCCGCCCAAGGACAGTGCACCCACATCTCCCATAAACATTTCAGCAGGGTGACAGTTGTACCAGAGGAAGCCTAAACATGCGCCGGCCATAGCGCCCATGAAAACTGTGAGTTCTGAGGCGAGCGGCACAAGGGTGATGTTCAGGTATTGGGACCAGAGGGCATGGCCCGCGATGTAGGACAGCGCCGTAAAAGCTGTAGCGCTGATAAAAGTCAGGCCTATGGCAAGACCATCCAGGCCATCGGCCAGGTTGACACCATTGGAAGCCCCCACCAGGATAAACATGATCCAGGGAAGATAGAGGAATCCCAAATAAGGTGTCCATTGCTTGAAGAAGGGGAAACTCAAGTTCAGAATGAAATCCCCCTTCAATCCGAGATATATCAGCACGAGACCGATGACGCCGGAGAGCAATATCTGTAAGATCATCTTACGCCTTGCCACCATCCCCGAGGATTTCTTTGCCTTGATCTTTAGGTAGTCATCCCAAAATCCGATGAGACCAAACGAGATCATCGTAAAAATGGCGAGCCAGACATACTTATTGCTGAGGTCGCACCAGAGGAGTGTTGGAAGGAGCGTACAACTGATGATGAGTATTCCTCCCATAGAGGGGGTCCCTCTTTTTTCGGTGTGAGATTTGGGACCATCGGACCGGATCTCTTCGCCGATCTGATATTTCTTAAGGAGTCTGATCATCCAGGGGCCAAGAAGCAGGCTGAGAAGAAGAGCTGTGATTCCTGCCAGGGCAGTTCTCACCGTGATGTACCGGAAAACATTGAAGAAAATGAAGTAATCCTTCAACGGTACCAAAAGCCAGAAGAGCATGTGACTATCCTTCCTCCTTCAGGTGTTCGATAATGTATTCCATCTTTATGCCTCGGGACCCCTTGACCAGGATGAGGTCTCCGTGCTCCAGAAGTCCTCCCAGGCTCTTGGCCGCCTCTAGAGAATTCTCGAAATTGTGTATGTGATTTTTAGGCATACCCGTTTCCCGTGCACCTTCAGCCATGTGCTTGCTCAAGGGTCCAACTGTAATCAGAAGGTCGAAACCTCTCTCCACAACCTGTTTTCCTGCAGAGACATGATACTTGACAGAATCCTCGCCGAGCTCCAGCATATCCCCCAAAACTGCGATTTTTCGTTTGGCACGGAGTTCTGCCACACTCTTTAGTGTGGCTTCGAGGGCCGCAGGATTCGAGTTGTATGAATCGTCGATGAGCGTTTTGTCTTTATCGAGGAGGAACACGGTTCCTCTCTTCGCGGCGGGCTTAAGCTGAGCCGACCGTTCTTTTATGTCTTCGATAGGAACAGAGAATGTAAAAGCAACGGCCACAGCTGCGAGAAAATTAGAGAGAGTGCTGTCGTAGAAGGAGGGGAGGATAACTTTTTCTCTTTGTCCTCCATAGTTGAGCTCGAAATACATCCCATTGAGTCCTGTCTTCTGGATGTTTTGGGCAGATATGTCCCAGTTCTTCGAAAACCCAAAGAATACTTTTTCTCCTTTCCATGCCGAAGATATTTTATTTACCCAGGGATCGTCTCCATTGAGAACAGCCGTTCCGTTCGGTTTCATCCCTTCGAGGATCTCTTTTTTTGCATCTGCAATGTTGGCCATGTTTTTCAGGAATTCCAGATGAACAGGCTGCACATTGGTGATCACTGCCACATCCGGAGAGGCGATCTGTGTCAGACTCTTGATCTCTCCGGCATGACTCATCCCCATCTCCAGAACGGCGATCTCGTGATCCTCCCTCAGTCTGAGGATAGACAAGGGGAGGCCCAAGTGATTGTTGAAGTTGCCTTCAGATTTGAGCACTTTGAATCGCTTCTCAAGAAGAGCCGAAGTGAACTCTTTGGTCGTTGTTTTTCCTATACTGCCAGTAATACCCACAACTTTGACGGGGTGCTCAATGAGGGTATTTTGCGCCAGCTCTTGGAGGGCTTCAAGGGTGTTGGGGACCTTGATCAGGGCGAAGTCATCAAAAGGAGGGATGATTTTTTGTGAAATGACTGCGCCCGAGGCTCCTTTGTCAGCAGCTTGTGTGATAAAATCGTGCCCGTTTCTTTCGGCAACTAAAGCAAAAAAGAGTTCACCCGGCTCGGATAACCTTGAATCGATGTTAAATGTATGAAAAGAAAGAGATGGAGGACCCTGGAGGATTTCACCTTTCATCTTGTCTTTAAGCTGATACAAACTAAATTCAACCAATGTTACCTATCCTCCATCTCTTTCAAAAAATTCATGATGACATCCACGTCTTTGAATGGGATGATCGTATCTTTAAATATTTGATAGTCTTCATGCCCTTTCCCCGCGACCAGCACGCAGTCCCCTCTCTCTGCAATGGAGAGGGCCTTGTGAATGGCTGATTTTCTGTCGGGCTCGAGTTCATATCTGTCCGGACCTGTTTTTTTTATTCCTTCTTCGATGTCTGCGAGTATCGCTAATGGATCTTCGGTCCTGGGATTATCTGAGGTGAGGATCGTCCAGTCGGCATATAGACCTGCAACTTCTCCCATCCGCGGTCTTTTCTGGCTGTCGCGGTCTCCGCCTGCGCCAAAGACCAGTATGATCCTGCCGTAGTTCAGTTCTTTTGCGGTTTCCAACAGATTCTTGAGTGCATCGTCCGTATGGGCGTAGTCGACGAAGATGTTGTACCCGAGGACGTTTTTTATCATCTCGAAACGCCCGGGGACTCCGTCGAGCGCGGCGACCCCTTCTTTGATGCTGTGTAAAGACACGCTCAAGGTCAGAGTACACGCGATGGATGCGAGAATGTTATACATGTTCGGCTTCCCCAGGAGGTGAGAAGACACGGCTATCTTTCCTCCGGGATATTTAACGGTCATCTCCAGGCCCTCTTGAGAAAAAGTGAAGGCCTCTGCGCGGATCATGGCAGTGGGTGCGGTCCCGTAAGTGATGCTGCCCATCGGGAGCTCCGCTAATAACTTTTTACCCCAGGGATCATCGCAGTTGATCACGGCCATCTTTTTTCTGCCTGGGATCAGAAATAGTTTTTTTTTGGCCTCAAAGTACTTATCCATCGTATGATGGTAATCCAAGTGTTCACCGCTCAAGTTGGTGAACAGTGTCACATCAAAATCAATGCCTGTAACGCGGTTGAGCTCCAGTGAGTGGGAGGACACTTCCATCACACAGTGTGTGGCGCCTGAATCGACCATCTCCCTCATCATTCTTTGAAGGTCCGGAGCTTCAGGTGTTGTCCTCTCTGCGGTTGATTGAATGCCAGGACCGCGATAGGAGATCGTCCCGATCACTCCGGTCAGGAGGTTTGCCTTCTTGAAGATCTCCTCGAGTATGTATGTGACGGTCGTTTTTCCTTTTGTACCTGTGATCCCGACAACTTTGAGCTTTTGCGATGGGTGGGCATAGAGATTGGCTGCGCAGAGTGCAAGCGCT
>JBATYS010000347.1:0-10459 GCA_049674205.1 Candidatus Aminicenantaceae bacterium | reverse complement strand
ATGTCTTCGAGAGTATCTCTGTACCTTCGATCAAAACGGACTCTGATGTCGACCTCTTCATTTCCCTCTCTATACCGCGTCGCGATCTTTCCCAGAGACGCTGTCTGCACAGTGTTGGCCAGTTGGTTGACCATCAATCCCAGTCTTGACGCTTTCTCGCGATTGATGCGGATGTGATACTCTGGCTTTCCCTCAGACAGGGAATGAGTCACATCCCTGAGGCCTTCCACATCATCGATCCTAGCGACCATGTCATCAGCGATATCCTTCAAACGATCGAGGTCTTTCCCGAATATTTTGATCTCCACAGGAAACTGGGAGCCACCTGACATCATCGTGCCCATGTCCAGAGCCTCAAACTTGACATTCTTGAGCTTGGGTAGCCGGCCCCGGACCCGCTCCATGATCTCTAAATCGGAAAGCTCTCTCTCGGTTTGTTTGGTAAGGCCTACCCAGAGAATCCCTTCATGGGTGCCCGAGTTGGAGAATCCGCTTGCCGTATCTTGCGGGTCTTCCTCTGCTGCTGAACCCACCTGAGCTGAAATAACCTTCACCTCGGGCTGGGCATCCAACAATTCTTCAGCCATTGACACTACCCGGTTTGTTTCAGCGAGTGAGGTCCCGACCGGCATTTTTACCTTGAGAATGAGCATATCCCGGTCCATAGCAGGCATAAATTCGGTCCCGAGGAAAGGCATCAGCACGAAGGAGAGCAAGAAAAGTCCTAAAACGCCCGCGAGGACGAGTTTTCTCTTCTGCAAAGCTTTCGTGAGAGTTTTTCTGTAGAAATCACGGACTTTAACGAACTGTTGTGTTCTCTTTTTTTTACTTTCTTTGCCTGGTTTATCGTTAGCTTTGAACAGCAATGAAGCCACCAAGGGAACGATCGTCAGGGCCACAAAAAGCGAGGCAAAGAGGGAAAAGGCAATGGCCAAAGCCAGGCCACGCGTCAGTTTTCCCGTCACACCTTGGGCAAAGATCATGGGAAAAAAGACAGCAATGGTTGTGAGGGTGGAGGCCGTGATAGCCATTCCCACCTCAGACGCTCCCTTTTTTGCCGCTTCGTTCTTTTCCTCACCCTCTTCGATGTGACGGAAAATATTCTCGATGACCACGACTGCATTGTCCACAAGCATCCCGACCCCCAAGGCTAATCCACCCATGGTCAGGAGGTTCAGTGTATAACCCGCTGCATACAGGGCGATAAAAGTCGTAATGATAGAGAGGGGGATCGCCAAGCCGATCGTCAGTGTCGGCCGCCAATTCTGCAAAAAAATAAAGATAAAGAAGAGCGCCAGAACTCCACCTACAAGAGCATTATTTCCTGTTCTCCGGATAACTTGCTGGATCATATCTGACTGATCCATAAACGGGAAAAACTGAACATCTGAAGGGAGTGTTTTCTGGATCCTTGCCAATTCTTTCTTTACGGCCTCAGCTGTGATGACCGTGTTGGCTCCTGATCGCTTGCTGATCATATAGATGACTCCCTTCTCTTTCTGTATCCGCGAAATATATCGGGTTTCTTTCAGCCCATCACTCACTTCCGCCACATCGCTCAAGTAGATGGGTTGGCCTTTTTGGGTCGCTCCAACTACGGTGTTCCTGATATCATCGATGCTCTCGAACTCTCCGATAGTCCTCACCAAGATGTCCGCGTGTCTTTCGATTACATGGCCTGCGGGAAGATTCAGATTCTCCATCCGAAGGGCGACTAAAACCTGATCTAAAGAAAGATTCCTGGTTTCGAGACCTCCCCTATCGATGTCTACAAGGATCTCCCTGACTTCCGTGGAATACACCTGCACGGAGGCTACGCCATCGATGCGTTCCAACCTTGGCGCCACCTCGTCCTCGATCATATCCTTTAACTCAACAGTGGGCCGGTCAGCTGTGATGCCGCCAAAAAGAACCGGCCACATGGCAAAACTGAACTTCACGACGAGAGGATCACCCACATCATCGGGAAGATAACTCTCATAAAGCCCGATTTGGTCTCTGATGTCCTGTGCCGCAAAGTCGAGGTTTGTCCCCCATTCGAATTCCACCATGATGACTGAATACCCTTCGGATGTTATCGAATTCACCTTCTTCACCCGGCTGACAGAGTTAATGACCTGCTCCAGAGGCCTTGTGACCGTGTTCTCGATGTCCTCTGAAGAGGCCCCGCTGTAGATCGTGATCACAGATACCGTGGGAAATTCAAGGTCTGGGAAAAGGTCCAGCCCCAGCCTTGTAAAAGCGAGCAAACCCAGGACCACCAAGATCATGGCCAGCATGGCTGTCGTGACTTTTCTGTTTACGGAAAACTCGGGTATTTTCATTGGAGAACCCCTTTGATCTCGATTTTTGTCCCGTCGTCTAAGCCATAACTCCCTTCTACAACGACCCTGTCTCCGAATTGAACGCCGCTGAGGATCTCAACCATATCCGTATTCTCAAGACCTAAACTCACCTCCTGTCTTCTGACCGTGTTGTCTTCATTCAAGACAAAGACATATTTGTTTTCCAGGATCGCGTTCTGGGGGATCACGAGTGCATCTTCATGAGAACTCACTTCGATCATAATCTCCCCGAAGGTGTTGGGCCTGAGAAGGAGATCAGGATTTTCCGCGGCAACCTCCACGTGAAACTTTTTTGTCATTGGGTCTGCAGTCAGGTTTACAACCGACACACGCCCGGGAAAAGAGCGCCCTGGGAACGCTGATACAGCCATGGAAGCCGGCTGTCCTTTTTTGATACGGACCACATCCTGATAGGAGACATCGACCTCTATTTTGACTCGTGAAAAATCCATCAGCGTAACAACTCCGCTGTTGGAAGAAAGACCACCCATCATCGGGTTGATCACATCGCCGACTTCGGCATTTTTCGAGGCCACTACGCCAGCGAATGGGGCTTCCATTATGGACACATCGAGGCTATATTTGGACAGATTCAGTGCAGCCTGTGCTTGGTTGAGCTGCGCATCAGCGGATTCGAAAGTCAGCTTGATCTTCTCATACTGCTGCTCCGATACGGCATTCTCTTTGATCAACCGTTCCATGCGCTCGACGTTTTTCTCTGCATCATTGTAATTGGCTTGGGCCACTGCCACAACTGCCTCTGCTTGTTCCAGTTGGAGACGTGCTGCCCGTGTGTCCAACTCGGCAAGGAGCTGTCCCTTTTGAACCCTGTCTCCCTCTTCGACGTAGATCTTCGCGATCCTTCCACCGATCTCAGGCGTGAGGTTCATCGTCTGCCACGCCTCGATGACTCCGGTGAAGACCAGCTTTTCTGAGATTCTCTGTTTGCTGACTTTAAAGACAGTCACCAGAGCCGCACCAAAACTCTCTTCCTGAGCGACCTCTTGCTCTTGAGATCGGCAGCTGAGGATAGAGAGAAGAAGGACAATAACCAATCCTGTATACATTAATTTTTTATTTGTCATTTGACCCCTCCGTAGGAAGCGACCTGTTTTTGCTTCATTAAGATGTCTGGATCTATCTCACTTTTTTTGACGCCTAAAGACCTCTCAAAATCAGCCACGGCCACAAAAAAATCATACACAGCTTGGGAATAATTGACCCTGGCTTGATTGAGGGCTGATTGTGCGGCACTCACATCGAGCACTGTGATCATTCCCTCAGTGTAGTTCAAGTTGGCGATCCGCAGGCTCTCCTCAGCCTGTTCGACATTTTTTTCTTGAGAGATCAAGGATTCTCTGGCTTCCTCGATCTTAAGAATGGCCTGACTGACCTCGAACTTGACCCCATCTTTCAATCCCTTTAACGTCAGCTCGATCTCTTTAACGGCTGACTTGGCCTGGGCCTGGCGTGCTGCTGGGCCAAAACCATTGAATATGGGCAACGTCATGACAAGATTCACGGTGTAGTAATCCTGCCAGGCATCACCAGTGATCGCTAACCGGTCTGCCCAGAAATTGAATGTGCCCGATATGGCCAGCGTGGGAAGGCGCTCGGCCCTAGCCATTTTCCACATTTCTTCCGCTATCCTTTTTTGGTACTCCAATTGAAGGATCTCGGGCCTGTTCTGGATGGCCAATCCAATGCTCTTATCCATATCGGGTTCGATGGACTCATAAGAGAGGTTCCCCTGGATTTCAATGGGCACGGAAATGTCCATCCCCAACAGAGTCTTCAAGTTGAGCTTCATGACCTCGAAACTATTCTTGGCATGGATCAACTGGGGCTTGAGGTTGACCACTCTCACTTCTGACCGCAACCGGTCAAACTGAGATGCAAGACCCACCTCATACTGGCTTTTCACACTCTTGTGGAGGTCTTCGGCATCCTTTACAGCTTGTTCAGCAACTCTCATAAATTCCTGGGCGAGCAGACATCCGTAAAACGCCGCTTTTGTGTTAAATACCGTGAGGTGCTCCGATTGGCGAACAGATTCCTGTGTGGATTTGAGGTTATACTTGGCACTCTTATAACCCGCAGTCAGCCGCCCTCCTGTGTAAATGGGGATGGACAAGTTCAAGGCGAGTTGGTAATCTCTTGTGAAGTCCACTTTCACTTTCTCCGGTGGCTGCCCGGGAATGAAAGATGGGAATTCTAGCTCGAACAGCTTCTCATCGAGAGTGGCGAATCCTGTTGAGTTGAGGGAGGGGAGAAAGCCTGCGGCGGCTTCTCTCACATATTGCTCGGCTGCATCCACGCGTTCTTCAGACGCTAAATGGTAAGGATTCTGGGAGAGGGCCAGCTCGATACTCTTCTCGAGAGTCAAAACCACTTTGTCTTGGGCGAAAAAAAGACGCCCTGGAGCTAAAAAAATAATCATCCATAAAAGGAAACATCCCGCTTTTCGCATGTTCACGCTCCTCTTCTTATTTCCTAGTCTTTATGATCCCATGAAGAACAAAATCATGGATCAAATCAGTGCTTTGATTCAATGGTAACTCTTTTTCATGTATAGGACCTTTAAAATGAAATCCGCGGAGCAAAGCTCCCAGGATATAACACACCTCTTTCGGGTTCATCTCACGGAATTCCCCCGATCGGATGCCCTCTTCAACGATAGTCACCATAACATTAAAAATCTCTTCCATTTTTTTTCTTAACACTTGAGGGACCTGAGGATGGTGGTTAGAATGCCACCCTTGTTTGCTCACATCGATCTTTAACAGTTTTTTCATTGCAGACTGTTCCATGATAAAAATCCGCGACAAATTCTTCTTCCTCTGGTAGTAACCGAGGATGTAATGGATCAGCTCGCGCAGTTTTTCACTGGAATTTATGTCTTTTTCTTGTATCTTGACAGAATTTTTGTAAGCTTCATCGAAAGCATTAACGATGATCTCCATGAACATCTCTTGTTTGCTTTTAAAATAGCGGTAGAGAGTCGCTTTGGAGAATTGGGCTGCTTCGGCAATATCATCCATCGTTGCCAGAGCAAAACCTTTCTTGGCGAACACATTTTCTGCTGCATTCAAGATGAACTGTTTATTCTCCCGTTCTCTATGGCGTTTTCTTTCTTTGCGAAGATCTCTCATTTGCGATCACCTTTCTAAGACTGACAAGTATTAATGCTATACTCATAAGTTTAGCTTGTGAACTAAAGAGTTAAATTAGCAGTTTTCTCTAGCCAAGTCAACACCAGATGCATCATTCACTTAGTTCATACGTAAAACACTCTACAAGGATAATTATTCGCTTTTTGGGGTGGAAATAATTTCATATTTATTCTATAAAAGTAGTGATGGTGAGAAAGTCGCTCTTTGCCTTGATCTTGTACCTTCTTATGGGTATAGGATTCATCGGATCGTCAAAGACTCTCCACCCCAAAGAGTGTTGGTGGGAGATCATCCTACGGCTCACATCCAAGGGAACATACACTCTCGACGAGGCGAAGTCATCCTACTTGGGAAAATATGCATACACTATTCAGTGGTCGGGCTGCATGGAACAGGATGGCCAGGATTTCATCCTGTACTATGAAGATTCCGAGCTGCTCCGATGGGAGCCGCAGGAGAAAAAGAGACAATCAGGCATCCCAGAGATAAAAATAACGAAAAAGTTCTTTGAAAAACCCAGCTTTGCTTTTAACTACATCTTGACAAAGGAAGAGAATATTCATTTCGATTTCTTGGTCCGCGGATTCCAAGTTCCCCAGCAGGGCCAGAACCATCGATATTATCTACACCTGCCAGCTTCGAAGGAAAACTCTTATCACCCAGCGGATATCGCATATAATTTGCACATTTATAAAGGATCGAACCAGGTTTATTTCAGTAAAGATGAGCTCCTAGATGAGTCCACCAAAAAGGATTTTCACTGGTCTTGGAAGCGCCATTCTTCAACAGGTGACGAGGAGAACTCCTCATATCTGTCTCATTCCTACGATGTGGATGTGGAGATTTCCATCCTAAGACATTTAAAGAAAACTCCAGCAGAATGATGAATTATTCACGAGCCGAGGTCGCCGCAAAGGCGAGGCAGTGGCCAACGAAGCTGTAGTGAACTACCGCGAGGGGGCTACAACGAAGGCTTTGTAGTGAGATCGGTTCGCCCGAAGGGTAAAAGGAGCTGACAATAAGATATTGATTTTTCTTTGATATTGAATGTTGTTTAAATAAAAAATTGTCAGCTACTTTTATGAGTAATTCATTGTAGGTTAGGCGCGGGGGTGGTATTTTTCATACATGCGGCGGAGTTGTTTCCGGCTCACATGGGTATAGATTTGGGTGGTTGTTATCTGGCTGTGTCCGAGCATGAGTTGGACAGACCGGAGATCAGCCCCTCTTTCCAAGAGATGGGTGGCAAATGAATGGCGCAAGACATGAGGGCTGATCTTATCATCAAGATTTGCATCTATGGCATATTTTTTGAGAACTTTCCAAAAACCTTGCCGGGTGAATGGCTGTCCCCGGTAGGTCAGAAAAAGAAAATCGCTGTCCCCGAGAAAAAATCCAGGTCGAGATTCCGCAAGATACCGGTATATTGCTGAAGTCGCAGAGCCACCGATGGGGACGATCCTCTCCTTGCCCCCTTTACCCCGGCAGAAAAGAAAACCGTCCTCAAGATTCAGGTCACTCAATCTTAGAGACACTAGCTCTGTTACCCTGAGGCCAGTGGCGTAGAGAAGCTCGAGCATGGCTTTATCACGGATCCCTCGAGTTTCGTCTTCTTTGGGCTGGCAGAGAAGCGACTCCACCTCTTTGACTGACAAAAATTTTGGGAGAGAGAGCCAGCTTTTTGGGGATGTGAGATTAATGGCAGGATTTTTTTTGAGGATTCCATCCAAGATGAGAAATCTGTAAAAAGACTTCAGGGAGGAAATGAGTCGCGCCAGGGAGCGTGCAGAGAGGCCTGAACGGCTCATATGATGTATGAATTTGACCAAGTCCGACTCCTTCGCACTCATCCAAGGAATCTTCTCCTTCTGGAAAAAAAGGAAGAGCTTATTGAGGTCGCGGGAATAGGATTGGATCGTGTTAAGCGAGAGGCCTTTCTCGACGGAGAGATACTCGAGGAACTCCTGACGAATCCCCTCTGGGGAGGCCGAGAGATTTTTCATGGGATGAATGGATTGAACTTCGTCTCCTGATCGACGGTTGTAGTGGGGCCATGCCCTGGGAGGACCACAGTGTCTGCAGGCAAAGTGAATATTTTTTCTCGGATGGAGCTCTCCATTTCCGACCAAGAACCGCCCGGAAGATCTGTTCGGCCGACTCCTCCGAAGAAAAGAGTATCCCCGGAGAAAAGAATGCCATCACCCATCAAGCACACACTTCCGGGAGAATGACCGGGTGTATGAATAACCGAGAGAGAAACATAGCCGATCTTGATCTCGTCTCCCTCTTCTAAATATTTATCAGGGGGAGGAGACTCTTTGGCCCCAAGAAAAAAACTCAATTCAGATTGAAGGACGCTTTCAAGCATCGGTTTATCCGCCGCATGCAGGTAGAGGGGAATGTCGAATTTGTCCTTGATATCCCGATTGGCGCCGATGTGGTCCACGTGACCATGCGTGTTGATCAGGATTGTGGGCTTCAGACCTTTTTGTCCGATAAGGCGAAAAATCTTCTCAGGCTCTGCGCCCGGGTCGATAACCGCACACTCCAGAGTTTCTTCACAGTAGACGATGTAACAATTCGTCTCCAGTGCACCGACGATCACGCTTTCGTATTTCATAATTTTTCATGATATTCTGAACCCCTTCAATAGTCAAGACACCCTTATCGACTTGAGTGTGTTACTTATCGACTTGAGTGTTGTGTTTTCATGTGAAAGAAAATATAATCCCCCATAATGAAGGACCAACCCTGGCAACTCCAAATCTTCAACAAATCCATAAAAAAGAAGGAAAAACTTAAGCTCATCGTTAAACATCTCGAAATCGATCTCTCGTTTATCATCCTGGATCTGGGTTGTGCTCAAGGGATCCTTAGCTATTTCCTCCGCCAAAAAGGAGGACATTGGGTGAGCGCTGACCTCGACTTCGAAAACCTGAAGACATCCCAAGAGCTGCTGAAGACAAACCTGATCCAGTTGGAACCGGGAATCCTCCCGTTCAGAGCCGGATCATTCGACATGGTGGTCAGCCTGGATTATCTGGAGCACCTGGAGGATGACGATCTTTGCCTGACTGAGATCCACCGCGTGCTTAAAAAAGATGGACAACTCATCCTGGCGACACCTCATACAGGACGGATCTTTCTTCTGCACAAACTGCGCCCTCTTCTGGGGCTAAAATTGGAATTCTACGGACACAAAAGAGAAGGTTATAGCACCAAAGAACTGAAGGATAAACTCGAGAAACACCGATTTCGTGTGGAGAAAAAGCAGACCTTTTCCCGGTTCTTTTCTGAATTCTTAGAGCTTCTCATCAACGTTCTCTATAGAAAGTTTTCCGCAATAAAACACACCAAATCACTCAGAGATGGACAGATCCGGCCGACCACAGAAGCAGAGTTCAATGCCAAAAGAAAGGCATTCAAGCTGTACGGATTCATATACCCGGCTGTCTGGCTTTGCTCAAAATTGGACAAACTGTTGTTTTTCCAAAAAGGATACAGCCTGCTGGTCTGGGCACGAAAATTTAGAGAGCAAGATTAAAGTCGACCCTAAATGGAGCCACGAAAAAAGATAGGTTTTTTCCTCGGCCCCCTGTTCTTTCTGACAGCCTATTTCTCCCCGTTCCTCTCTGATAATCCACGGGCTCACAACCTCTTGGCAGTATTCCTCCTCGTAGTGGTATGGTGGGTCACAGAGTGTATCCCTATCCCCATCACAGCCCTTCTTATTCCTATATTCATAACTGTTTTTGCCATATCTCCTGTCAAAGAGGCTTTTGCTCCTTTTGCCAATCCTATCATCATGCTCTTTCTCGGCAGCTTCATCCTGGCACGGGCTATGTGTGTGCATTCGCTCGATCAAAAACTGGCATTTTCGGTGCTGTCTATTAAATCTATCGCACACAAAAAAACACGCATCCTTTTTGCGCTGGGATTGACCTCTCTTTTCCTTTCAATGTGGATTAGCAACACAGCCACAACTGCTATGATGTATCCGATCGCACTGGGAGTACTGGATGCAATCCATTCGAATGGAAAAGACAAGAAAAACGCATCGTTTGGGGTCATACTCCTTCTAACACTCGCCTATGCCGCTTCCATAGGAGGAGTGGGAACTCCGATCGGAAGCCCTCCTAATCTTATCGCCATCGGCATGCTGGAAAGGCTTGCGGATTATCGGATTACTTTTTTTCAATGGATGATTATTGGATTTCTCGTTCTCATTCCCATGTACTTATTTCTATTTTTCTACATGAAATCTAGGATCAAGGGTGAAGCTCAATCCGATGGACCAGTCGACCTTTCGGCTTTGAAGAATAAAGGACAAAGGGGCAAGCTCACCCGGGCGCAAAAGAATGTTCTCTTTGCATTCTCTGTGACTGTTTTTTTATGGATCCTCCCAGGACTCGTTTCGCTGATCGGGGGAAGAAACACACCTCTCTTCCTTTGGCTCCAGGAGCACTTTCCAGAAGCGGTTGCAGCGATTGTTGGTGCAGGCCTTCTGTTCTTTCTACCGGTCAATTTTTCTAGAGGCGAATTCACACTTTCTTTAAGAGAAGCTATGAAAATCGATTGGGGGACTCTCCTGCTCTTTGGAGGAGGATTGTCCTTGGGATTCCAGATGTTCGAATCAGGCCTGGCCGAGGCCATTGGCAACGCCTTCATCTCATTGGGGGGAAGCTCAGCGAGCCTAACCCTGGTCACTCTGCTAGCTGTGGCTCTTAGCGTGTTCATGACAGAACTCACTTCGAACACGGCCTCTGCAAACATGCTTATTCCTATCATCATTGCCGTATCTAATGCCGCAGGTATTAGCCCGCTCCCGCCTGTTCTCGGCAGTGCGATCGGGTGTAGCTTCGCTTTTATGCTCCCCGTGGCCACGCCTCCCAACGCCATCATTTATGGCTCGGGAATAGTCCCCCTCCCGCAGATGATGAA
>JBATYS010000346.1:0-36577 GCA_049674205.1 Candidatus Aminicenantaceae bacterium | reverse complement strand
CCAGCGAACTGGCTGTCAGGGCTGCAAGAGACGCTGTCCAGATCCACGGAGGGTATGGATTCACCAAGGACTATCCTGTTGAGAAATATTACCGGGATTGTATGCTGGCCACGATAGGAGAAGGGACTTCTGAGATCCAACGGTGGATCATCTCTCAGAAGGTGCTTTCCGAATACTAACCTAGAGTATCTATACAGATAAATACTGGAGCAACATCGGTTGCATCTTGACATGAGTGAGGGAGTGGACAGCCGCCGATAATTCCAGGCAGATTATTGATATGAAAGATTTAGTGGAGAAGATCTTAAAGGGGAATTCAGCTGCGATCGCAAAAGGGATTTCTCTTGTTGAGAACAACGGAGACGAAACCCAGATGCTGATGAAGGCGATCTTTCCACACACAGGAGATTCCACAGTTATTGGGATAACAGGTGCTCCTGGCACAGGAAAAAGCACTCTTGTCGATCAGATGATCGATGTTCTTATTGAAAATGAGAGAAAGATCGGGATTATAGCCGTAGATCCATCGAGCCCTTTTACCGGGGGTGCTATACTCGGTGATCGAATCAGGATGATGCGGCATAGTGTTCATCCGGATGTCTTCATCCGGAGCATGGCAACCCGTGGGCATCTGGGAGGGCTGGCCAAGGCGTCGGGAGAAGCTCTTTTTATCCTGGAGGCGTCGGGCAAAGATTGCCTTCTTGTAGAAACTGTGGGTGTCGGTCAGGATGAGATAGAAGTGGTTAAGCTGGCGGATGTCATTATTGTTATTCTAACCCCCAGCTCCGGCGATGAGATCCAGATATTTAAGGCGGGGATCATGGAGATTGCAGATATATTTGTGATCAACAAGGCCGACTCTCCTGATGCGGAAAAAACCGAACGACAGATCAAGGCCATGCTTGATATCGGGAAAAAAGGTGAAACTGCTCCTCCAGTGTTGAAAACAGTGGCTACGGAAGGACGTGGGATCATACCACTCATCGAGAGGATCGACCACATAATATCTTCCCGGGAGAAAGAGAAACACGCAGAGAGAAGAAAAAAAAGGATATCCTATCTACTGAGAGAGATCATAAACGAAAGACTCTTCAAGGAAGCCATGAAGAGTCTTCAAGATGTGGATTTTGATGAATGTGTAGATCATATTTATAATCACAAATCGGATCCCTACACAATTGCTGATCAGATTATCAGCACTCTTGCTAAAAAGGTTTAGGCTGCGAGTAGAGAGTTAAAACCCAGCGGGCGAAAGCATGCGCATCTTCGCGGTCATTTTGGTCGGGATGATTTCGGGCTGATGCCGCTATTTCTGCCCATGCCACATGTTCGGGAGATTTTATCAAGACTTCTAAAGCTTCAGGAGAGACTTTTCCTCGGCAAGAGAAGCTCCCCAACACCTTAGCTTTTGAAGCAAGGACAACGGCGTATTCCAACGCCTCTCTGGACAAGTGACTCCCTGTAAGCGATCCATGTGTGGAGAAGAGGGCGATTCTCTTCCCATGTGGGATGTTCTTCAAGAAGGCCTCGACCTTGATAGGAACGCTGTGGGAGTGGACAGGAAAGCCTACAAACACGAGACTGTATTCATCTAGATCCGAGCACTCATCGATCTTTTTTATCTCTTTGTCACCCTCCAGCGTTTCATAAACCGCCTCCGCGATTATTTTTGTATTTCCTGTGAGGCTGAAGTAAGTGACGAGAGTTTTCAACGCTGAAATTCCCAGTCTAAAATTTGAATCGGATACCAAACTTTACTGACAAAGTACTAAAATTCATTTCACCCGACCGGAGGTTCCTAATCGATTCATCATCCGGCGTATCGACATGCCCCTGGAGGATCTCATAGTAATTTTCGAGGCCAAACAGTTGATCTTCGTAGTAATAGAGAGAGGTCTTTCCCGGGTCATCGATCACCAATTCACCATCTTGGTAGAATTTATACAGTTGGGTTCCCTTGAAGCCGTTCACTTTTGACCAGATCTTCTCGATCTCAAACACGATGGAGACGTGTTGAATCACGTCGTATTCCACGCCTAATCCCGCATACCAGCCCAAGGAGTCCGATGAGTATGAATTCTCTTGTTTGGACTCATAGAGAAATTCGCGTCCAAGGATTTGGATCTCCAATAGATAGTTATTTTCAACCTTATATTTCACATAGATCAAGTGCCTGCCCACGTTTCCAAAGAGGTGTAGTCCCTCAAGAAAAGGAAGTTCTGCGGCATAGCTGAAACCTATTTTGAGGTTTAATCCGCTCACATCATTCAGGAGATATTGAACTTCCTTCTGATTGGCGTCCTGGCTTGAGTAAGTGACCTCCCCCTCCTCTAAGCCTGAGAGCCGGCTCCCTGCAAAGTTCAGTCCAAATCCTTTAAATACTGGGATCCGTAGTTCGATTTCGATGTTGGAACCGTAAGTAGGAGCCACAAATTCGCCAGCTAAGGTTCCTGGATATTCTGTGCTGTAATCGTTCCATTGAGAGTTGAGGGATGGGAGCCAGGTTTCCAGGTCTCCTTTACCGTACGAGTTCGTGTTGAAGCTCAACTTCAGACTGATTTTTTCCGCATACGCAGGATGTGTGATAAGCAGAGCGAGAATCAGGACTAACAGTATTGGTGTTTTTTTTGTGCCCATAGAACAGTCATTCTCCCATAATTTGAGATAAAATTCCAGATTTTTATAAACCGCTCGACATCATTTAGTCGAATCATCCAGATGAAGAATGGATTCCGGTCATCTCAGGATTCAAGAATTTTGAGCCAAGTGTTCTGCGGATTGAGGCAGTTTGATAGAAATCGTGATTCCACCAACTTTTCTGACGGTCGCGTGGATTGTCCCTTCATGGTCTTCGATGATTTTTTTCGCGATTGGCAATCCCAAACCCGTGCCTACATCCTTGGTGGAGAAGTAGGGCTCGAAGATCCGTTCTGCCATTTCTTCATCTATTCCTGTCCCTGTATCTGTAATCTCGAGCAAAAATGTCGATCCTTCTTTTTTTAGGGTGATGGAGATTTTCCCCTTGTCCTGGATCGATTCGATCGCATTATTCAGGATATTCCGCAAGACGATCTTTACTTTCCCTCTATCGCCCACTAACGGGAAGTCTTGCTCCTGGTAGGTTTCTTTGAACTCTATCCTCTCAGTTAAAAGATTTTTGTAAGGGGCAACGGTTTCCTGGATGAGTTCTTTGAGGTCCAGCTTTTCTTTTTTAAGGGAAGCCTCCTTCGATGTTTGGAGAAATTCATGAGCAATATTTCTCAGGTTTTCCACCTCAGTGATAATGTAGGATGCGGATTCTTTCAACACCTCGTCAAAATTTTCTTTGTTGTCTTCATAAACTTTTAAGAGATGCTCTGCAGATAGTTGGATCGGTGTCAGCGGATTTTTGATCTCATGAGCCACCTTGCGGGCCATTTCCGCCCAGGCAACCTTTTTACTCATATCGGCCAGCTCTTGTTGATGCTGCTTGAGGTTTGTGACCATAGCGTTAAAACCATCGATCAGGGTCTTCATTTCGTCCTGGTGCCTGTAATCGATATGTGTCTCCAGGTTTCCCAAACTGACTTCTTTCGTCCCTTTCAGGAGTCTTTGTATGGGATTGACGATCATACCTCCGATACCTCGAGCCAAGAGGAGTGCGAAGATGATGAAAAAAACAGACCCAAAGAGCAAAAATTCGATGAGTTCTACGGTGGCCTCCGAGATCTCCTGTTGTTCCAGGGGAAATGGGAGGGAAATAAGAATGAGCGAGTCCTGAAAAGCGTAGGGGATCGTCAGAGTATGGAAGGAATAATTTCCGATTTTCTGAATATCTGTGTAGAAGGGATTATTCTCGAACTGAATCTTGTAGAATATCTCTCCATTGATGATATCAGGGAGGAGCCCGTAATCGAAGAATTCTCGACGGCTTGATGAGATGAGCTGTCCATCCTGATACAAATTCACATCATTGGATATGGTTGATCCGATCCAAAAGACAACTTGGTCGGGAGGTGTGGTCAGAGAGTACCGTTCTTCCTGTTGAAAATAAATGTAGTCTTGCATGAACCGTTTGGCGAAATCGGCCTGCACTTCAGCCGCTTCTGTGACTTTTTGGGAGAAGATCCGGGCAAAAAAGTAATGACTGGAGAAAGTGAAGAGGAAGAGGGGGATTAGGGCGATAGCGATGATCGTCACATAGACACGATTCGAGAAGGACCAAAAGGGATTCTGAGTTTCCTGCCGGGGGAAGAGAAGCCTGGCTAACAAAATGAACAACAGACATACTGCGAAGTAGACAAAAAAGAGCTTTAGAAACTCTGCGGAATATTTGAGGAAATTTTTGCGGGGGAGGAAGAGGGCATAGATCCGGTCTTCGTCTTCGTTTTTGAAGTACAAGCTTTTGTATTTTCTGTCTTTTTCAGTAAATGCTGACCAGATACTCGTATCAGATCTAGAGATATTTGCGATGAGGTCTCTTGGCAGTCCAGATGAGATTTTGTTCGGATTAAAGATCAATTCTCCATCCAGGTTAAAAATGGCAAATCCCAGGTCCATTTGATTGAGCGACGGAATGGAGGAAACTCGCAAAAGTTCAAAATAGGGATTGGCCGAGTAGAGAAAGGGCAGCATATCGTAGTCTGTGGAGAGATAGATCATAACTCGCCCGATGGTTTCTTCTTCCTGAAGATAGTCCTTGTAGGCGATGAGAAAATTTTTGTTTGTGCCCATGTAGTGGACTCGTTGTTTAAAAATCGACCATTCAGGGCTTTTCGGAGGATTGAAGTTGATGCGGAAAACTTCTGGGACATTGAGTGTAAAACGGGATTGGAGCACTCCTTCACTGTTGAGTATCTCCAAGCTCGAATACCAGTTGAATTTAGCCAGCAATGTATTTTGCCAGATCAAATGCGCCAGGTCGGAAAATTCTTCACTGTTGAGAGAGGCGATTATCGAGCCCTCATTTTTATCGATCTCGGGAAATGATTGAGTGATCAAAAATGCGCCCCAAGTCACTTGGGATTTTATGATGTTCTGCAGGGAATTCTGGAGTAATGTCTGCTCTTTTTCTGAGGAAGCAAAATGGAGAGAGGCGTAGATAAAAAGAGTGGTGAGCACGATCGCAGAGAGCCAAAGTCTTTTTTTCTGAAGAATCCATGGGAGATATGCGATAAGAAAGACAAGAGCGAGGATTAGAGCCTGGATCAGGAAGAGGGTGATGGGATATTCGCCCCTAAAGAAGCTTAAATACACTCCAAATCCTGCAATGAGGAAGACAAGAGGGTAAACGACTTTAGGTGCATGCAGGATGGAGAGTCTCAGTCCCACCAGGCTCGTTAATAGAGTACTGAAGAAAAAAAGAATGATGCTGAAATGAATAAGCATGAAAGAAATGTCGAAAGAAAAGTGAAGCAGGTTGAGGTTTGAGTGGAAAACAAGACGGAATAGGACCTCCTGGAGGATGAAGACAAAACATAGAACAATAACGATAGAGATGAGTGAAAAGAGGAAAAATACAGGTAAAGATGCCCGCTTCTCCTTTTTTTCAACATGCTTTTGAATCAAAAATGCCAAACAAGATATAAGAATAAAGAGACACAACGCCGTGAGAAAGATATCAGCTGGCGAACGCGTAAGATTCCATATGGATATAAAGCTTGTCGTGGAAGGTGAAAAAACAGAGAGGGATTGGATCTTTCCCAGAGCGCTCAAAGGGAAAAAGAGGAGTCTTAACACACAGAGAATACACAAGATCAGGAGCAGTGCGAGAGGATTTCTTTCGTTTCGAAAACTCTGTAACCTGACAACGGATATGAGTAAACACACAAGCGCTGCGACGACCAAAAGATAAAATATCAAAAGGAGATCTTCTTTTTGAGATGAGATCTTGGACCGGAGCGAAGGTGACCTGAGGTCCACATAAGCGATGATCTCATTGCTCTCATTACGAAGGGGGAAGATCAAGGTCTGGATCTGAGCTTGAAGTCGTGGTTGTCCGATATATTCATCTTTATATCTTGAGAATATGCGCTCAAAACCCGAGACATTCTCGCGAAAATCTTGATAGGTTATGCTGCAGTTCTCCAGTAGCTTTTCATCGAGGAAATGGTATTCTTTGAGATAAGGGGTCTTGAATTGGGGCAGAAAAGCAAGAAGCCGATAAAACACGATGTGTTGGTTTTTTTCAAGCCTTTTTATGGATACGAGATAAGCCGAAGCCTTGTTTTGAACGAGAAAAGTTGATTTCTTGTCCTCTAAAGAAAATCGGGTGCCGTTGTTCAGAGTGATTTTGCTCAGGTCGATGACTTGACCCAACCACAAGGCGAGCATGTTATCACTGTCATAAAAGGCTACGCCCACCTTTTCCTGGTCAATAGGCAGACTTTTGAGGAGAGAAAAGATCTCATCTTTTCTCTCCGGGAAGTCATTATCCTGGATCATAGCGTATATCTCACCCAAGTCTTCGATGATCTCAGCAAATTCACTCTTTATGGATTGGGCCTTGTTTCGCAACTGATTAAGCCCTCTCTCGTAGTAGTTATGGGAAGTGAAGAAAGGAACGATTTGAGAGAGGCAGAGAAAGAGGGCAGAAAGGATTACTCCCACAAGAAAAACCAAGAAGAATTTGTCTTTATTTTTGATGGATTTGAGCACTTTCAAATTGTGGCTGCCCTTATCTCGATGATCTTCCAAGTCTCACCCGTTTGGCCCTCTGCTTTGGAAGGCAGTTTTATCAGATAGAAGAAGATATTGAATACATACTGATTTTGGTTCTTTTTATCTCTGAAAGACCATCTGGTTTTAATGATCGCGCTCTTTCCCTCGATCGATGTGGGCGGATTTTCGGAATAGAATTCAAAAGTCGTGTAGGACGAGAATATCTTCTGGAAAAGAAAATAGGCTTGTTGATTGGAGACCTGATCGGAGAATGATATGGGTTCGGGAAGCGAGATGTTGATATGGCTCTGTGGAGGGAAAAGGGAATGGAGCATTCGGGCGTCGTTCTGGAGAAAAGCTCTTTCGATATTCTGGGTCGTAGAGGGAAGAAGGATTGGAAAAAGCGACAAGAGAAGAATGGCTAGATTTCCCACTCCCCAAATCTTACCATAAATGGAAAAAAGCGCAAAGAAGGGAAGAAAAAGTTTGCATTGCTATGATTTTTTCGAAAAATCTTCGGGAGTGAATTCTTCAGAGACAACTTTTTGCAGCTCTCCCCTGATCTTTTCGATCTCATCCAGTTTAGAGGAGATTTTACTGAAGAGTACACCTTGGTTTTTGATGCCTTCTTGGATGAGGAAGGCTGCGCTTTCCGACCGGCTCTTGAATAGGCCCGAGTCCACTAACATGTTCATTTTTCTGTTGCATTCGTCGTTCACCCGGATTGTTAAAACTGTGTTTCGGGAAGCGAGGGCTTTATCCACAACTTTCCTTATGGATTCGGCGGTTTTGACAGCGATCTTTTCGACTTGATTTCCAAATTCATCGAATGCGCTCTGGCGTTTCTTTTCTTGTTCTTGTTCCTGCTTTGGCTTCTGATCCTCTTTCTGTTCTTTGTTTTGTTGGATTTTTTTATCATGCGCGGAGTCTTTCTTTTTGACTTTTGGCGCACGCGATTTACTGCTCTTTGTATCCTTGTTTTCTGTCATTTCATTCTCCATCATAATGTAATTCAATTACATATTACAGAATTACGCAATCATTGTCAACAAAAAAAATGAGATAAATGAAAGCTGCTGACGGCATTAGGTTTCCTGGGTTATTCACGAGCCGAGGCCAACCCACCCCACCCTAACATTAAGGTTGAGGCCGTGGCCCACGAAGTATGGTTGGTTAGGTCGGGTCGGTAGTGAACTACCGCTTTTATGAATAATCCAGGAAAATCAGGCCTCTTTTGTTTCTTGTTCTGCTCCCTCAGTCGTCTCGGATTCAGGCTTCTCTATGGCTGTTTCCTCTTGGAGTCTCTTTATCCGTTGGGCATCTTTAATGCTGCTTATTCCAGCGATAAAAACAATGAGGCCGACCAGGAAAAGAAATGGTGGTATAGAACCCAACACCAGCTCACGAAACTCCTTCCACCAGACGAATATCGCAAGCCACACACTGCCTGCCATTAAAATCAATCCGCAGATGATAGCGAAGAGTTTTCCCATTGCTTCACCTCCCGATCATATGGATAAAGTCATTTTTTGAGATTATAACAGAAGCATATACTCATGTCACTATCATTCCATCGGAACAGGTTCCAAAACCGTAATGAATGACATGTCGAATGATCAGATTATATAGTTTCGAAAACACGCTCAGTTTCCCCAGCGAGGAAACTTCGCTCGGACAAGGGGGCTTCCCTCACATCTCCTCAAGGGAGATGTACCATGCCCGTCCAGCCCTTCTCACGATTTTCTCAACTACAAAATCTGATCACTTAACACTGTTTTCGAGAATTTACTCCATCGCGATTTTGGAAATGCTTCCGATTAAGTGTTCGGTATAGACCCAAAGGAAGGAAAGATGTAGAATAGATGAAATTATGGCTGAATCAAGGGAGGGCATGTTATGTCATATTCTTTCGTAAAAAGAATCAATTTCTGTCTTATCTTCTTATTGGTGATAGGAATATCTCACTTGATATGTGATGAGAATGAGTTATTCATTATCGGAGACATTAAAGTCGCTCCAGGGGAAGTGATGTCTGGATATCTGACCGTTCCAGACAAAGATGATCCCGGTTGCTTTATTCCTATAACTGTTATCAATGGCACAAAAAAGGGGAAAACTTTAGCTCTCGTAGCCGGAGTGCATGGTTATGAGTATCCTCCTATCCTTTCACTCTATCGAATAAAAAAGATGATCGATCCTGGATCTTTATCAGGAACTCTCGTGTTGGTCCACATTGCCAATCTTCCAGGATTTCAAAAGAGAATTCTCTATTACAATCCCTACGACTGGAAAAATCTGAACAGAGTGTTCCCCGGTGACCCTGAGGGAACATCGGCACAGAGGATCGCATACGTACTGACTGAGGAAGTCGTGAAGAAATGTGATTGTCTCATTGACCTCCACTGCGGTGATGGAAATGAGGCTCTCATCCCTTATTGTTACTGGATGCTCAGCGGAGACCCAGAGCTGGACAACGTCACAAAAGAGATGGTCCTTGCCTTTGGGATCAAGTATATCATCATCGACAAATCGCGGACAAAGGATAAAACGGACTCCAAATATCTGGGTAACACCGTTGTTCTTCATGGCAAGCCAGCGATCACAACAGAGTCTGGATACTTGGGCAAAACAGATGAGGAGTCCATCGCACGGAATGTCAAAGGGATTCTCAGTGTCATGAGATACTTTGAGATGATCGAAGGAGTTCCAGAGCCGGTTTCCAATCCAGTATGGATCGATAAGTACGAGGTGATCTATGCAGATATGGATGGGTTGTTCTACCCGGAAACCAAAATGGGCTATTATGTCTCAAAAGGAGAGATCGTCGGTACCATTATGGATTACTTGGGTAATGTCAAACAAGAACTCAAGTCTCCCTTTACGGGAATCATCCTCTATATCATAGAAACTCCTCCTGCCAATAAGGGAGAACCTCTCTTTGAAGTCGGAAGCATTCAAAAAGACTAAGAGCTCCTAAGGAGAATTTTTGTCGAAAAAGCTTAAGGGTTCCATCTTTGATATGGATGGAACGCTTGTCGACGCCCCATATGATTGGAAGAATATAAAGGAAGAATTGAACACCCAGGGGAAACCTATCCTTACTTACATTCAGAGCTTGGCAGAACCGGAAAAGACCCAGAAATGGAAACAACTGGAAAATATTGAAAATGAAGCGACGAAAAAAGCCGTTCTCAAGGATGGGATACCTGAGTTTTTGGCTTTTTTGAAGAAGAGAGGCATAAAGGTAGCGCTGGTCACGAACAACTCGAGAGAAAATGCTCTGTACCTTCTCCATAAATTCGACCTGGCATTCGACCTTGTTCTTTCCAGGGAAAGCGGACTCTGGAAGCCATCAGGAGCTCCGTTCAACGCCGTTTTAAAGGAATTGAAACTGAAAAAAGAGGAGTGTTGTGTCATCGGTGACACCTTCTTTGATATAGAAGCTGCCAAGAATGTGGGCATTGTTAAGGTCTTTATTTTGAACAGAGATCGAGAGAAATTTTCCTCGACTCAAGCGAAGGTCTTTGCGGATGTCAAGGCGCTTCAGTTATTTGTTCAAACTCTTCTGTAGCAGCCAATACTTTTAACTCCGTTTCTCCATGACAGATAACCTTCTCCTTTGAGATAAATGATCTTAATTTTTTCGAAGCTTAAAGAATTTGATGGCCAGGATGAGAAAGATCACAGTGAAAAGAAAAAGGACCCCGATGTGGGGAAGAACGGCTGAAAGGCCATAACCAAAAAAGAGTAATTTATGGAACGCATCCATGGCCCATCCTGTCGGAAAGATGAAGCCTAAGTTTCGTATTCCCCGAGGGACAAGTTCCAGGGGCCACCAACATCCCCCAAGAGCAGACATGGTATTGGCTACGAGGATGTTGAGGATGATGAGAATCTCAATTTTTTTGATCACGCTGCCAAATAGGATACTCATTCCGGCTATTGAGCCGCAGAAGAATAGCGCGACCAATAGGATGGAAAGGATGGAAGGTCCAAAATAGATCTTGAACAGGACTTTACCCGCTGCAAAGAGAAGAATTGTCTGGATCATACCGATTATCACTCGGCTGGTCCATTTTCCTCCTAGGATTGTCGCAAATGTCGCCGGACTCAAGAATGTTCTTTCCAGTTGTCCATGCCGACGCTCCTCAAGGAGGATGATCCCTCCGTACATGAGTATGGTGAAGATGATGAACATGATCGTGATAGCGGGAATGGAGTGGTTGAAACCGGCAGGAATAACATGAAGCTTGCCGCCCATTTCCGTTTGGAGGGAAATGAGCCTCTCTAAGTCATGTTGGTCATATCTGACTTTAAGGTCCGTCTCATCTTCTGGAGCGACGAGGATGATTCTGGACATGATTTTGATAATGGCTTTTAAAATATTGGAATAGGCCGCTTGAGATGCTTCCATGTTGCTTGAAGCTTCCTTCTCTAGGATGAGCTCGACTTTTGTCCCGGATATAATATCCTTGGCAAAGTTTTGCGGAATGATAAGAGTTCTTATGCTCTTCTCCTCTTCATTCTCAAGCACTTTTACTGCATACTTCTCGCTCTCCAGCTCTTTCATCAGTTGCTCGGAGAGAAAACTTTTGTCGTGGTCCAACACATTGAGTGTGACTTTTCTGATCCCGCCCTCAGATTCAGGAAAAGCCATACCAAAGATCAATGCAAAAAGGAGAGGAAAAACAAGGAGCCAGAAAAAAAACATCTTGTCCTTGATCGTGAGCTTCAAGTCATTGACAGCTATGGTCCAGAATGTCATTAGGAGATTCCCCTTTGGAGATTCCTGTTCAGGAAGTAAGAGCCCAGAATGGAAAGCAAAACACCCGCAACGGCCATAAAAAACAAAATGGGCACTATCGTTGCGAGAGGCTCGCCCCGCATGATGTTTTTGAATGCAGTGATTCCCCAATAATTCAGAGTCAGTTTGGAGAATTTGAGAATAGCTGGGGGATAATTTTCCACGGGGACCATACTACCACCGAGCATGGACATCAATAAGATCACTGTAGTGAGAAGTGCACCAGCCTGTCTTTCTGTACGGACAAAAGAAAAGAGAAATGAGATAAAGCCGGCTATTAGAATATTGAGACAGAGAACAAGAAGTGCGATAGAGACAGGGTCGCCCCAATTAATGGAAAAGATGACTCGTCCAAGGATGATCAAAAAAGATGTGCAGAGGATGCCGATCAGAGTGGAGGTGACTATTTTGCTCCAGATATACTCTCTCAAGTTTACCGGTGACACGCGCAACCTCATGAGTGTTCCACTCTCTTTTTCACTGAGAATATCTTCAAAAACAGCGTTGCAGATAAAGAGGAGAAACATGACTGCCATGGCTGGGAGTATGTAGGCTTGGACACTTAAGTCAGACACTTCCTCTTTTTCTTCTGACAGGGTTATTTGTTTGATCGAAATGACAGGAGGAATGAGGTATTTTGACATCCCATCGATGCGGCCTTTAAATTGCAGAGAGAGGGCCGAGATCGTTTCATCCGGAAATTCTTCGAGTTCCGCGAACTTTCTGATAGTATCCAACTCGCCAGCGAATACTTGGCGAAGAGAAGACAGGCCAAGCGTCATTGTGTCGATTATCTCTTCAGCGATCTGAGGGAGAAACTGCTCGGCTGGATTCTTTATAAGCAGTATCTCGGTCGGTTGTCCCTCCCAAATGTTATCCCCAAAGTTTTCCGGAATGATCAATAATGCCGAAGCTTTCCCTCTATCCAAAAGCTTGCGTCCCTCCTCCTCTTCGATTTCTTCGAGGTCGATGAGTTCGTTCAATTCCCCTTGAGTCAGTGCACCGAGCATAAATCCGGAGACTAGACTTTGGTCATTGTCCACAGCAAAAATTTTGACCTGAGGGAGAGTTTCCCCTCCACCGGAACCGAAGACCATCCCGAAGATAAGAGTGAACACCAAAGGGATAAAGAGAAAACCTAGGATGACAGCTGGATTTTTCCACTTTCTCCTAAAATCTTTCCGGACAAGATGAAAAATATTATTCACTCGCGCAGTTCCTTTCCAGTCAGTTTGAGGAAAACACTTTCAAGGTTTGGTTGCTTAATAGACACATCATCGATCGTGATCCCTTTCTTAAAGAACTCCTCAAGAAGAGTTGATATATTCTTTGAGGCTTCCAGTGAGAGCACAAGTTTTCTCTCCTCGATAGATAGGACTGTGGCCTGTTGGAATTCAGAGATGATTGTTCTTGCCATGTCGATACTGAATTTTCCGCTGATTATGACGATATCTTTCTCGCCCACGATCTGTATGAGTTCATCAAGGGTGCCCAGGGCTAAGATCTTACCAAGGTCCAAAATCGCTATGCGGTGACAGAGCTCCTCGGCTTCTTGAAGGTTGTGGGTTGTGTAGAGGATGGTTGTTCCGTTGGAAGAGGCCTCTTTGATGATCTGGTAAATGTTCAATTTTGTCTGGACATCTATGCCTATGGTCGGTTCATCCAGGAGCAACAGCTTGGGCTCATGGATCAAGCCGATAATGAGGTTGATCCTCCGTTTCATCCCCCCTGAGTATTTTTTTAGTGCATCATTTTCTCTGCCCAGTAATCCGGTTTTTTCCAGATAGTACTGAACCCTTTCATCCAGCTCTTTCTTCCTGACTCCGTACAGTTTTCCCCAGAAAAGAAGATTTTCCTTTGCAGTCAACTCTTCGTAAAAGGCCATTTCCTGAGGAACGACGCCCATCAGTCTTTTTATCTTTTTCAAGTCTCCATCAAGGTCTAGAGAGTTGATGTGGATTTTTCCACTGTCTGGTCTGAGCAAGCCCGCAATTATCGAGATGGTCGTTGTTTTCCCTGCGCCATTGGGACCAAGAAATCCGAATATTTCCCCCTCTGTGACCTCAAAGGAAATATCATCAACGGCTTTGATCGTGTCAAATGTTTTTGATAAGTGCTCTATCTGCAGCATCTCTTTTCTCCCCATCCTCTGAATTATTCATAAAAGCTTCTGTCAAATTTCTATTAAAATACTTTAATTTAAAAAAAATCAATATCTTATTGTCAGAATCTTTTACCCTACGGGCGCTGACCCAACATAACCCGCCGATCTCACTACAAAGCCTTCGTTGTAGCCCCCTCGCGGTAGTTTACTACAGCTTCGTGGGCCACTGCCTCCACCTGATAGTTAGGATGGGGTGGGTTGGCCTCGACTCGTGAATAATCCATCTTCTGAATAATCGGTTTGTTTAAGTTACCATATTTTTTTATTAAGTTCGAGGGTTGATTTATACTGGGGAATAGTTAAAAATATACGGTCAATACAGACTTAAGGATAAAGACATGCAGAAAGAACAATTACTCTTGATACCCGGACCGACGCCTGTTCATCCGCGGATATTAAACGCTTTATCTCTCCCTACGGTTTCTCATGTGAGTCCAATTCTGGTGGATGAACTGAAAGAGGCATTGGATAATCTGAAAAAGATAGTCTTCTGCCAGGATGGAGAGCCATTTATCGTGGCTGGGGCGGGTACACTTGCTATGGAGATGGCTTTGCTCAACACTGTCAATAAAGGGGAGAAAATTCTGGTTCTCTCTCAGGGTTTTTTCGGCCAACGGATGAAAGAAATCGCCGAAAGTTTTGATCTAGCGTGTGATATCATCCAGAGCCCATGGGGTAAGGCCGTCCTCCCTGAAGAGCTAGCTGAGAAAATAGCCACAGAGCATTATGCAGCTGTCCTGTCCACGCATGTGGATACAGCTACCGGAGCTTGTGCCCCTGTCAAAGATTATGCGGAGATTCTTGCGGATTTTGATAGTCTCTATATCATTGATGGTGTCTGTGCCACGGGCGGCATAGAAGAGAGGATGGACGATTGGGGTGTCGATGTGGTTCTCACAGCGGCCCAAAAATGTTTTGGTGTTCCTCCTGGCCTGGCCGTCCTTATCCTCTCACGAAAGGCGATGGACAAAAGGCAGAGCATGGAGGCCATCCCTGCATACTATGCAGACTTGATGCGGTGGTTGCCCATCATGAAAGATCCCTCGAAGTATTTTTCAACTCCCTGTGTGAATGAGATCAGGGCTTTTAACGAGGGCACAAAGATCATTCTCGAGGAGGGGATGGAAGAGCGATTCCGCCGCCATCAGAGAGTAGCCAAAGCCATCCGGGCCGCACTGAGACATCTGGGTTTCTCTTTTTTTACAGATGAAGCATTCCTCGCGGATACACTTACTGTGTGTTACTATCCAGAAGGAATCGATGATCAAGCTTTCCGGACCACCTATGCATCCAATGGGGTCATTGTCGCTGGAGGATTGGGAGAAGTTGCAGGAAAAGTATTCCGAATGGGGCATATGGGCAATCTGTCCGTCTCTCAAGTTCAGTTTGCTGTAGCGGCTCTGGAAAGCACTCTTTCCACTCTTGGCTACAGTTTTGATCCTCATTCTGGTATACATGCCGCTCGTAAGATTCTAGAATCTCCATCGAGCTGAGTATAAAAAAATGCCGAGCAAAGTTTTCTTCATCGCAGCATCCAGAGAAGAATCGGATAAATCCTTCGCCGAAAAAACGGCAAAAGTCTTTCACCATCTTGGTATGGAAAAGCAGATCGAAAGAGAACACTTTGTGGGACTTAAGATCCATTTTGGTGAGAAAGGAAATACAGGATATATCAGGCCTCCCTGGTTGGCCCAACTCATACATGAGATAAAGAAAAAAACGTCTCGGGTTTATATCACAGACACCAATGCCCTGTATGTGGGTAATCGATCAAATGCTGTGGCTCATCTGATGTTAGCGGCCGATCATGGATTCACGATCGATACACTTCAGATCCCTGTGATCATTGCGGACGGCCTGATCGGTCGCGACGATGATGAGGTTGAGGTCGATCTTCCTCGAGTCAAAACGGCGAAACATGCCAGTGCTTTTTCGAATACGGATTTTCTCGTGTGTTTGAGTCATTTCACTGGGCATATTCAGACTGGTTTTGGTGCTGCCCTGAAGAATCTGGGAATGGGATGTGCCTCCAGATCGGGCAAGCTTGAGCAACACTCGGATGTGCGCCCTTGGATTAATCAGAAAGCGTGCAAGAATTGTCTGACCTGCATGGATTATTGTCCCGCAGATGCAATCGAAGGAGGGGAGAGGAGCGTTCGGATCATCGCAGAGAAATGTATCGGGTGTGGCGAGTGCCTCGTGGTTTGCAGTGTTGGGGCTGTCAAGATGCGCTGGGATGGAGACATTATCCGCGTTCAGGAGAAGATGGCCGAATACGCTTACAGTCTCTGGAAAGTTTTGAACGGCAATATCGCATGCTTGAATTTTTTGATCGGGGTGACGAAGAATTGCGATTGTATGGCGATGGATGAGCCGGCAATCGTTGATGATATAGGCATCCTGGGCTCTCTGGATCCTGTTGCCGTTGATAGAGCTTCCGTCGACCTTGTGAATGAGCGAAGTCGCCGGGATCTGCTGAGAGATGTTCACAATGTTGATTGGGCAGTTCAGCTCGAACACGCACAACAGATCGGACTCGGTCGTATGGATTATGAACTGATCGAAATTGTATAGAGTTTGTTTTTTAGTGTGTGTATCAGCCTTTACTCATTCTATGATTCTAGCTATAATGATTCCAAATTATCGGGGCGTAGCGCAGTCCGGGTAGCGCACAGCGTTCGGGACGCTGGGGTCGTGGGTTCAAATCCCACCGCCCCGATTATTTTCCTGGATTATTCATAAAAAATGCGACATTAAGCGACATAATACGACAAAATGCATCAAATCAGGGGAATGACCTTGACTTTTCTTCAATTGAGCATAAATTCTATATGCGATTCAAGAAAAAGGTAGGGTTCCAGTCGCAGCAGCATGAGGGGGGGCTCTCCTCTCCAGTCTATCCCGTCAAATGTGAAGTTCGATGATGTCTTCGTCTTGGAGAACGTAATCGTGATTGACCTTTTGGCCATGATATTTGCCCTGTCCCCATATCCTGGCAAATTTAAGTTTTTGTGAGAAGTCTTTGTGAACTGTTTTTGCCATGTCCATCATCGTATCTCCGATAGGGAACACGTATGGGTCAGTCTTATCCACTTTTTTCCCGGGCATCTTGCTGTACACCCGGACAACCTTGAGTAAGGCAAATATCCTTTTCCTCAGTTCTTCGAGTCCAAATTCCTCTAATGCAGAGATTGTGATCAGGTTATACGCAGGATCTAGATTGCTTTTCAACACAGTTAGGTTTGCCTCAGAACCAGGGAGGTCTGTTTTGTTGGCAATGACAAGGGTCCGTTTCAAAAAAAACTGTTTTTCGGGGCTGATGTCCTGCTCTTCAGGCACAAGTTCTATGTTTTTTTCTTTGAGTTTTTCTGTGATTTTGTTCAGATCACTCACAGGATTTTGGCTTCCCAGGTCCATCAAGAGCAAAACTGCGTCTGCGCTTTTTATGAGCTCTGCCAGCCATGGTTCAAAATACTCCGGAGTTATGGGTGGAGCATCGATCAACTGGATCTGAATATTCTCATACATCATCATTGCTGGCGAGGGAGCATGGGTCGTAAAAGGATAGTTTCCGATATCGGGATTGGCATTGGTAAGGGCTTTAATCAGAGAGGATTTTCCTGAATTTGGAAGACCGGTTAGTATGACTTGGCCTGCTCCGGCTCTATCGACATGCAATGTCGGTCCATGCCGGGAAACGGCTGCCTTTTTTTGAGACTGTTCCCTGAGTTTAGAGATTTTTGTTTTGTAGAGTGCTTGAAGTTTTTCTGTGCCTTTATGTTTGGGAATGATCGATAGGAGTTCTTCCATGATCGCAATCTTCTCTCCCGCAGTCCTCGCTGTCTTTAATCCCTTCTCCTTTTCTAAGTACTGGGGAGGCAAATTGGCTGGCATATTTTTTACTTCTCTCTTCCTCTACATTATATCTAAACTCATTTTAGATTTCAAAAATTCCAATAGGATAGGAAGCGTATCCAAACCTGTGATGAATGACATTCCGAGTGTTCCAATTAGTGATTTCGAAAACGTATTTCAGGACAGCACGGAGGCTCTCCCATTTTAAATGTAGGGACCGTTTCCCAAACAGTCCGTTCGGGGAACGGACCCTACATAAAAAGAACTGGCTTTGTTTTATATTGAGAATTTATAAGCAATTCATTCGTTAATCCAATACGCTGATATTTTCAAAATAAAGAGTGGAAAACATGCAGATTTTGCAAGTTGTTTGGCGCAATTTTTTCATCTCAAGAATATGCGGGATTTCAATGCTTTTTTCTAGCAAAAAAAAAGTATTTTATTTGAATTTTCTTTGCTATTTTCCCCATATAATGATATAATTAACATCTAAAAAATAATGCCTATTGGGTTATGTGAAAAACCTCCCTTCATAGCCCCATTTTTTTCCCAAAAAGCAGGAAAATGACAACGAAAAAATATACCGAAGAAAGTATTAAAGTACTCAAGGGGTTGGAAGCTGTTCGTAAGCGACCGGCCATGTATATTGGAAGCACTGGACCTCAAGGATTGCATCACCTGGTTTACGAAGTTGTGGACAACAGCATTGATGAGGCTCTTGCCGGGTATTGTAAGAAGATAGATGTCACGATCCATGTGGATGACACTGTCACAGTCATCGATGACGGCAGGGGTATTCCTGTCGGAATACACAAGAAAACTCGGAAACCTGCCGCTGAAGTTGTCATGACAACTCTTCATGCCGGTGGAAAATTTGACAACAAATCATACCAGGTTTCAGGGGGTCTTCATGGTGTTGGGGTCTCAGTCGTCAATGCCCTTTCAGAGAGGCTTGACCTTGAGATCAAAAGGGAAGGTGGAGTTTATACCCAGAGCTATGTAAGAGGAAAACCGGTCACAAAACTCAAGAAGATCGGGAAAACCAATAAAACCGGCACAAAAACCACTTTCAAACCAGACCATGAGATTTTCCAAATCCTGGAATTCAATTTCGACACATTGAGTCAGCGATTGAGGGAGCTTTCCTACTTGAACAAGGGATTAAAGATCTCCATCCTAGATGAACGCAATGACACGCGGCATGATTTTCAGTACAAAGGTGGGATCCAGGAGTTCGTCCAGTATCTCAATCAGAACAAAACAGTCATCAACCCGAAACCCATCTTTATCGAAAACGATAAAAACGGAATAATCGTGGAGATGGCTCTGCAGTACAACACGGGCTATTCGGAGACCATTTTCTCCTTTGTGAACAACATCAACACCACCGAGGGAGGAACCCATCTCATCGGTTTTAAATCGGCGTTGACGCGTTCGCTCAATCAATATGCCAACACCAATAACCTTATCAAAGACTTGAAACAGAACCTGAGTGGAGATGATACACGCGAGGGTTTATGTGTTGTTTTGAGCCTCAAGTTGAAAGACCCTCAATTTGAAGGGCAGACAAAGACCAAACTCGGCAACAGTGATGTCAAAGGAATTGTTGATTCCATCGTTAACGAACAGCTCTCTTGTTATTTTGAAGAAAACCCATCCGTCGCCAGAAAAATCATCCTGAAGGTTCTGGATGCGGCAAGGACACGGGAGGCGGCCCGCAAGGCGAGGGAGCTGGCTCGACGTAAAGGTATTCTAGAATCCACATCGCTCCCTGGCAAACTGGCAGACTGTCAAGAGCGAGATCCCGCCCAGAGTGAGATCTTTCTCGTAGAGGGAGATTCCGCGGGGGGCTCAGCCAAACAGGCGCGAGATCGGCGATTCCAAGCGGTGCTCCCCCTTAAGGGTAAAATTCTCAATGTCGAGAAAGCCCGCTTCGATAAAGTCCTAAAGAGCGAAGAGATCGGAATAATAATATCAGCCCTGGGGACGGGCGTGGAACAATCGGATTTTAATATCGATAAACTGCGCTATCACAAGGTCGTCATCATGACAGATGCGGATGTGGATGGCTCTCATATCAGGACGTTGCTGATGACTTTTTTCTACAGGCAAATGCCTCAACTCATTGAAAAGGGTCACCTTTATATCGCTCAACCCCCGTTGTATAAGATTTCCAAAGGCAGGTCTTTCCAGTATTTGAACGATGAGAGGGATTTCGAGAAATACATGATACAGAAAATATCCGAAGAATTTCAGCTCCAGGTCAACAGGCAGAAGGAAGTGATCAGAGGGGACAAATTCAGAAAATTTCTCCAGAGGATCATCACGAAAAAGAACTTTATCAAGGTCATGGAGAGAAAAAACTATCCGTTCTTTCTTATTGAGATCTTGATGAAGAATGAAGTGGGAGATTTGGAATTCTTGCGTAATTCCAAAAACATGCAGAAAATCCAGAGCCTACTCACAGAGAAAGGCATCGTTTCTGTTCTTAGCAAGGACGAAGAACACGGCCTTTATGAGCTCGCGGTCAATTTTCAGGTCAATGGTATGGTCGTGACCTCAAAAGTGAACATGGCCCTGATCACTTCAGCCCAGTACCAAACTCTCTATAAAACCTGCAAAGCGCTCGAAGATTTTAGCCCTCCTTTCTTTATTTTGATCAATGGAGATAAGATCAAACTCGAGAATGAAGCCAAACTTCTCGAATACCTCTACGATAACTGTAAGAAGGGGATCGTGATTCAAAGGTATAAGGGATTGGGAGAGATGACACCCATTCAGCTCTGGGAAACCACGATGGACTCTGAAAAAAGATATCTTCTCCAGGTGTCTATCCTTGATGCCGTGGAGGCAGACAAGACCTTCACCATTCTTATGGGGGATGAAGTCGAGCCTCGCAGGAATTTTATCGAGACATATGCTCTGGAAGCTCAAAATTTGGATGTGTAAAGAGATACTATGAAAAATTCCAATTCTACAAAAAACGGATTGATGAGCAGCAACATCTCTGTCGTCAGTGTTGAAAAAGAGATGAAAAAATCCTATCTGGATTATGCGATGAGTGTCATTATCGGACGTGCCATCCCCGATATCAAGGATGGATTGAAGCCTGTTCATCGACGGACTCTCTTCGCCATGCATGACGCAGGAAATACATGGAACAAGCCATATAAAAAATCCGCCCGAATCGTCGGAGATGTCATTGGAAAATATCATCCGCATGGAGATGTGGCTGTGTACGACACAATCGTACGCATGGCCCAAGACTTCAGCCTTCGTTATCCCCTGGTAGATGGTCAGGGCAATTTTGGCTCCGTCGATGGCGACCCTCCTGCGGCCATGCGTTATACCGAGATCAGGATGAAAAAATTTGCTCAGGAGCTGCTTGCAGACCTGGACAAAGATACTGTTAATTTTGTTCCAAATTATGACGAAAGCCTCAAGATGCCCGAAGTCCTCCCAGCTAAGATCCCGAATTTGCTCGTCAATGGGGGATCCGGTATTGCCGTTGGTATGGCGACAAACATCCCGCCTCATAATTTGGGAGAGGTCATAGATGGCATTATCCACTTGATCAAAAATCCCAACGCAAAATTAGCGAAGCTCATGCAGTTTGTCCCCGGACCGGATTTTCCCACCGGGGGGTTTGTATTTGGGTTAGAAGGGATAAAGAGTGCATACGAAACCGGAAGGGGGATCATAAACCTGCGGGCCAAAGCTATGATCGAGCGGGGAGCCACGGGGGAGAGGGATCGAATCGTGATCACAGAGCTCCCCTATCAGGTGAACAAGGCCAGGCTTTTGGAAAACGTCGCATCCCTAGTGAACGCCAAAAAGATCGAAGGTATTGCAGATATCAGGGATGAGTCCGACAGGGAAGGCATGCGCGCCGTTATTGAGGTCAAGAGGGGAGAATTGCCAGAGGTCGTCCTGAACAATCTGTACAAACACACATCTCTTCAGACATCTTTCGGGATTATCCTTTTGGCGATCGTAGAGAAACAGCCCAAAGTGTTGAGCTTGATAGATGTGATGCGCTATTTCATCTCTCACCGCCAGGATGTGGTGCGCCGCCGGACGCGCTTCGAGTTGAAAAGGGCAGAGCTTAGAGCACACATTCTCGAAGGATTGACCATTGCTCTGGATCATTTGGATGAGATCATTACTCTCATTCGAGCATCAAGGAGTGTGGACGAGGCGAGGAACGGTTTGATCACTAACTTTTGCCTGTCAAGAATCCAGGCTCAGGCCATCCTGGAGATGCAGTTACAGAAGTTGACACGACTGGAACGAGAAAAGATCGTCCAGGAATACAAAGAGCTGAAGAAACTCATCGCAAAGTTGAGAAAAATCCTAAAAAGCGAGCAACTGATCCTTGACATCATCGTGGACGAATTGAAACAGATAAAAACGGATTACAATGATCCGAGACGAACAGAGATCGTAGAGGAAAGCATTACAGATATCTCTGCCGAAGACTTGATCAAGGAAGAAGATGTGGCCATCACCTATACATCCTCTGGATATATCAAACGGACATCTTTGAACAATTTTCGGTTCCAAACTCGCGGGGGGAAAGGGAAAAGAGGGATGAGCATGAAAGCTGAGGATGTGATCCAGGACCTCTTTATCTGTTCCACGCACAGCTACATGCTCATTTTCACCAACTTGGGTCGGCTCCACTGGCTGAAGGCTTTGTACATCCCAGATGTGGGCGTTGCGAGTCGAGGGAAGTCTATTCAAAACCTTGTCCAGCTCGATCCGAATGAACGAGTGAGTTCAGTAGTGGCTGTCAAAGAGTTTGCAGAAGATCTTTATGTGATGATGCTTAGTTCGAATGGAAGGATCAAGAAAACTCGCCTCAGCGATTTCAAGAATATTCGAAAGGGAGGCATTCTTGCAATCACCCTGAATTCAAAAGTCGAACTGTTGGAGGCGAAACTCACAGATGGCACGAAAGAGATCATTATCGGTACAAAACTGGGTAAGGCCATCAAGTTCAAAGAAAGCGAGATCCGGCCCATGGGCCGGCAGGCCGCGGGAGTGAAGGGGATCACGCTCAACCCGAAAGACCAGATCGTCGGGATGTTGGTTATCGGAGAGAAACAAAAATATGCTTTCACAGCGAGCGAGAAGGGATATGGTAAAAAGACTGACACCAGCTTCTATTCCCTCCACCATAGGGGCGGCAAAGGTGTTATCAACCTGAAGACCAATAAAAAGATCGGGAAGGCCATCGGAATGGTTGGGATTTCTGAAGAAGAGATTCTTTTGATCACCGAGATGGGAAAGGTCATTCGTTTTAAGACCGAGAAACTCCGGCCTATAGGCAGGGCAACTCAGGGAGTCAGGATTATTAATCTTGTAAATGGAGATAAGGTCGTCTCAATCGCTAAAGTCCTGGAATCTTAGTTCTATCGCTTTTAATCTACTTCTTTTCATGTAGGTTTTCATGTAGGGTCCGCTCCCTACATTGTATTCCATCCTAACGGACCTTTTGGGAAAAGCTCCCTACATTACAGAAATTGAAATCCCCATAAAAGATCGACTAGGCTTGACTTTAAGGAACCAATACCAATAGAATTTACCCAACTGTTTAATTGGAGGGTATTATGGCCGAAACTTTAAGTCAGCTTTTTCTCAACACGATTAAATCTTACCCGAAAGACGATCTGATGCTTTACAAAAAGGATGGGAGTTTCACGCCTATCTCAACAGACGAGTTCGCAACGCAGGTGAAACACTTTGCTCTCGGCTTGAGAGACCTGAGTTATGAAGCAGGGGATAAACTGATCATACTCTCTGAGAACAGGCCTGAATGGGTGATGACGGATATGGCGAATTTGTGTCTGGGCGGAGTAACAGTTCCTATCTACACATCGCTAGTTCCAGAGCAGATCAAATACATCATCGATAACTCAGACGCAAAGGTGGTTGTGTTCTCAGACGATGAAATGTGGGAAAAAATCAAAGCCATCCAATCAGATCTCATAAAAGTGGAACACTATATCACATGTCAAGCTGATGGGCCTGAGGGCACTTTGACTTTTGCGGACGTTCAGAAGCGGGGAGAGAGGCTTGCAAAGGAACAGCCCGATCTTTTTGAGGAGCTTGCGCTAAAAGTGAAACCTGATGATGTCGCCTCGATCATCTATACATCAGGGACAACAGGCGCACCCAAGGGCGTCATGCTGATGCACAGCAATTTTGTGAGTAATGTCGAAGCCGTAACAACGATCATCGAATTCACCCAAAAAGATACAGTTCTTTCATTTTTGCCTTTGTCCCATGTCTTGGAACGGATGGTCACCTTTGCTTATCTCTGTAAAGGATGCTCCATAGGGTACGCAGAGAGTATTGAAACGGTAGCGGAAAATTTGTTGGAGATACGCCCGCAGATCATGGTCAGTGTGCCTCGTGTGTTCGAAAAGATTTACGCCAAGGTCATGGATAATGTTCTTGCCAGCTCTTCTTTGAAGCGGAAGATCTTTTTCTGGGCTGCCAGAATTGGGAAGGAGTATGGGAGAAAAATAATCCTCAATAAGCCGATATCTGGTTCTCTTCAGTTCAAAAAGAATCTTGCTCACAAGCTTGTCTTCTCTAAAATAATCGAGAAGACCGGAGGCAGAGTTCGCTTCTTTGTTTCGGGTGGGGCACCTCTTTCTAAAGATATTGCCGAGTTTTTCTATGCGATGGGACTGAACATTCTAGAAGGATATGGATTGACAGAAACTTCTCCTGTCATTGCAGTGAACACTCTTGAAGATATAAAATTCGGAAGCGTGGGGAAGCCTATCCCTGGAGTAGAGGTGAAGATTGCCGAAGATGGGGAGATCTTGACGAAGGGACCCCATGTCATGAAGGGGTATTACAAAATGGAGGCTGAAACCCAAGAAGCTATTAAAGACGGTTGGTTCTACACGGGAGATGTAGGGTTTTTGGATGAAGAAGGATTTGTCACTATCACGGACAGGAAGAAAGATATCATCGTTACGGCAGGCGGAAAGAATGTGGCACCTCAGCCCATAGAGAATATCATAAAAACAAATCTTTATGTCTCTAACGCGGTTATTATCGGAGACAAGCGGAAATTTATCTCTGCATTGGTAGTACCGAATTTCGAGAAATTGGTGGAATATGCAGACGCGAACAACATCAGTTACAGTGATTATGGCGATCTGGTCAAAAATGATAAGATCTTGAATTTTATCGAGTCCGAGATCAACAGGGCAACACCAGGATTGGCATCCTACGAAAAAGTGAAGAAAGTGGCTTTATTGGATAGGGAATTCGAGATCGAAAAGGGGGAGATAACACCGACTCTCAAAGTCAAGAGAAACATCATTGAGCAGAAATACAGAAGTATTATCGACAGTCTCTACCAAGAATGAATTAGGAGGATTTTTTCTCTATATAGAGGATCCGGCCACAGTTTTCACAGAGAATGATCTGGGTTTCGGCTTTTAGCTCGTTCAGCACCTGTGGTCGAATACGGATTTGGCACATCGAACAAAAATCATCGGTTACAGGAGATAGCGGGATTCCATTTCTATTCTTGAATATCTCCAAATAAAGCTTGGACTGTTCTTTAGGGATCTGTGGGATCAGGGCCTCTTTTTTTTGTGTGAGCTCTATATTCCTTTCTTCTAATTCCTTACTTTTCAGGATAAGTGCGTCTTTATCTTTGCTGAGTTTTTCTTTGGCATCGTTTGCTTTTGATTCCGCTTTCCGGATCTCCTCGCCGATGTCATCGGCATTGAGCATCTCGCTGATGATATCTTCTTCTCTTTTGTCGATCTTGGATTGTACGTCCTCGATCTCTTTCAGGAGTGCGCTGTACTCTTTATTAGTTTTCACTCCACCTAATTGATGTTTGTATTTATCAATATACGCTTTGATATCCTGGATTTCCGCTTCAATCGTGCGTCGGCGTTTTTGGTTTTGGGTGAGTTTGTCTTTGGCTTGAGTAACTGCTTGGAATTGAGTTTCGATATTTTTATCGATGTCTTTCAGTTGGAGGGGGATCTTCTCAAGGATAAGAGTGGTTTGTCTTATTTCTTCATCTAGATTTTGTAGGTTGATTAGTTTGTCAAAGTCGATATCCACATCTTTTCCTCTGGTAAAAGTGGGCCTACCAGGATTCGAACCTGGGACTAACCGGTTATGAGCCGGTGGCTCTACCGCTGAGCTATAGGCCCTGCTATGCACTTATATCAAATCTTATATCTCAAGTCAATTTGATGAATTATTTATAAAAAAATTTCGATGCCCTATTTAATTTTCTCTTTCAAGAGTTGCAATCGATAGATTCTCATTCATTCAAGATTTCCCCTTTTCTTCGAGATAGTTGCATTTACTTATCATCGAAATTTTTTACCCTTCGGGCGCCGACCCGACCTAACCCACCAATCTCACAGCATCGGCTTCGTCGTAACTCATCCGTAGTAGTTCACTACAACTTCATGAGTCACTTCCTAGCCGCTACTGCAACCTTGGTCCGTCAATAATTCATCATTAAGATGGGTGGGTTGGCCTCAACTCGTGAATAATCCATCTTTCGGTGGATTAGTTGGGGGGGTTATTGACCGTTGGTGAATGATTTGAGCTTTCGGCTTCTGCTCGGATGTTTGAGTTTTCTCAAGGCTTTGGCTTCGATCTGCCGGATCCTTTCACGAGTGACCTTGAACTGTTGTCCAACTTCTTCGAGTGTATGTTCGTTGCCATCACCCAAGCCAAACCTCATTTTTAAAACCTTCGCCTCCCTTTCAGTCAGAGTTTTTAGGGCTTCCTCGATCTGTTCTCTGAGGTTGATGTGAATGATCGTATCAGGAGGGGAAGGCATGATCTTATCCTCGATGAAATCACCCAGATGGCTATCTTCCTCTTCACCGATAGGAGTCTCGAGGGATATCGGCTCTTGAGCGATCTTTATGATCTTCCTGACCTTGCTGATCGGCATATCCATTTTCTTCGAGATCTCCTCAGAGGTCGGCTCACGTCCGATCTCCTGTACGAGACTTCGCGAAACACGGATCAATTTATTGATGGTTTCGATCATGTGCACAGGAATCCGGATCGTCCTAGCCTGGTCGGCAATGGCACGGGTTATGGCTTGCCGTATCCACCATGTGGCGTATGTGGAAAACTTGTATCCTCTTCGGTATTCGAATTTATCCACTGCCTTCATCAAACCCATGTTTCCTTCCTGGATCAAATCGAGAAATTGGAGTCCGCGGTTACTGTATTTTTTAGCGATCGATACCACGAGCCTGAGGTTGGCTGCGACAAGCTCTTTTTTCGCTTGATCGCTGATCTTTTTGCCAGTGGTTATGGAGCGCAGGATTCTTCGCAATCCCTGAGAATCGAGAGCGATCTCTTTTTGATAGCTCCGTATGATCTTAATGATCTCATTGATCTTTTTCTTGTATTCCGCCTCTTTCTTTTTGCTTCTGGTGTGGCTTATTGAGACTTTTAAGTCTTCTCTGGCTTCCTCTAACTCATTGATGGTTTTTAGTCTGCTTCGGAGCTCTATAATGATGATCTCCCGGTGGAGGGGGCGGATATTGAGCTCGCGGATGAGCCCGCTTATTTCGACGATTAAGCGACCTCTCGCAAATGCATATTTTTTTAGATTGGGGATTTTTTCCAGTTCGCTGCTGATCTCATAGATTTCCTTAACCTTATCCAAAATCTGTTTTTTCTTGATCTCATATTTTTCTTCAGAAAGTTCTTCTTCGGTAAAATCAAACATCTCTTGCAGGACGTCCGGATCTTCGTCCATCCTGTCCTCGAGAGAGATAACTTCGTTGAGCACAAGCCGTGTTTTTGACAGAGCTTTGATTATGGATTTTTCGCCCCGCTCTATCTCTTTTGCAATGGCGATTTCTCCCTCCCGTGTTAAGAGAGAAATGTTTCCCATCTCCCTAAGGTAGAGCTTTACTGGATCAGTTGTACGCTCCAGTCCCTCGAGGGATACGACATCACTTTTTCTTCTTTTAGGGACGACCTCCCTCTGCTTATCGAGGATCTTAATTCCATAATCATCCATCGAGCTGAGAAATTCATCAAAAACTTGTTGGCTCTCAGAGTCATCCTGGAAAGTTTTGTCGATTTCATCAAACAGCAAATACCCTTGTTTTCTTCCCTTAGATATCAGCTGATGGATTTCGCTTTTTTGCTCGTCTCTATCTGATGGCAATGTTGACTCCTCTTTTACTGCAAATATTTGATGTCCAATCCTTTAAACATTAAATCAGAGCTCCTGATTCGGCAGGCGCAAAAGCTGCATTTTCACGTCTTGTAATTTTTTCATGACTAAAAGAGCTTTTTTCATTTCATTTGCTTTTTCGAGTCTATATATTTCGTGTTTTAATCCCAAGGACTCGTTTTCAAGGGCAAACTGTCGGAGCGCCCGCACACATTCCATAGCTTCTTCAACACTCGGCTCTTGCTCTTCCTCCTGTAAAATTTTCGCCAGGGAGCTAAAGAGGCTTTTATCAATTTTTTCTCGCATATTTTGGATGTTGAAATCTGCCCTGTTATTAATGAAATCCGATACTATCAGAAAAATGGATTCACTTTTTAGACCTGTGAAATCTTCCTTTTTCATAGCCTTTAGCACAGTTGGCACAATATTACTGTCATTGAATAGGATCTGCAGTAGGCGTTTTTCAGCATTTAGAAAAACTGTTTGTACTACCTTATTATCTTCTGCTTTGGCTCTGGTCTTTATCATAGAACGCAGAACGTCCTCTTTTAAATTGAGCTCCTCACTTAATTTTTTAAGATTTTCGCTTTTTATTATGGAGTTGGGTATTTTAATGATCTCGTTAACTATGTATCTCGCGACTCTATTTTTTTGCTCAGGACTTAGTTTTTTCTTTCCTCGTACATATTCAATTAAAAAATTGATTCCTGATTTGCTTTCCTCGAGCTTTTTTAAAAAATCTTCAGGCCCATATTTCCTTATAAAACTATCCGGGTCATACCCTTTGGGCAATGTCAACACACGGATTTCAACACCTTGTTCGAAACATAAAGAGATGGCACGGAGAGAGGCTTTTATCCCAGCTGAATCTGCATCGTAGCTAACGATCACTCTCGATTCAAAACGCGATGCTTGCATGACATGTTCGGATGTCAGGCTGGTCCCTAGAGAAGCAGCTGCATTTGGTATACCAGCTTGAAGCAGGGCGAGAAAGTCTGTATAGCCCTCGACAAGGATGGTCTCTCCTTGTTCACGGATGGCATCCTTTGTAAAATTCCAGCCATAGAGAAGTTTTCCCTTTGTGTAAATGGGTGTATCAGGAGAATTGAGGTACTTGGGTTCCTGGTCGATGATAGTTCGTCCTCCAAATGCGACCACTTTTCCTGTTGGAGTGAAGATGGGGAATATGATCCTTCCCCTGAATCGGTCGTAATGTCCTTCCGTTTTTGTCCTCCGCAGGACCAAGCCGGCCTTTTCCAGGAGGCCTGGGGAGATGTTTTTTTTCTGGAAGAAATTGAGCAGAGCATCCCATGAGTTGAGCGCGTATCCGATCTTGAGATTCTGAATGGACTCCTCGGATATCCCTCTTTTACGAAGATACTCATGGGCGTTTTCGCCCTCTTTTGTGTTGAAAAGGTTTTTTCTGAAGAAGGCCAAACTGTCTTCGCTGATCTTGTAGAGCGTTTCCTCCAATTTTGCCAATTGAGGTGAGAATTTCCTCTTTTCCGGAAGTGCAATGTTGTACTTTTCGGCCAAGAACTGCAGAGCTTCCGGGAAGCTCAGGTTTTCTTTTTCCATGACAAGGGTAAAAAGATCGCCCCCGATATTGCATCCAAAACAGTGGAAGAGCTGTTTGTCTTCGTCAACAGTGAACGAGGGAGTTTTTTCAGAGTGAAAGGGGCAGAGTCCCAAGTGTTTTTTGCCCCTTCGCCTTAGATTTGTATACTGTGAGGCAATATCGACAATGCTTGCCGCATTCTTGATTTGATCTATAACATCCATAGTGCGTCGAGATAGACTTCTAGTCCGAAATTAACTAGTAAAATATAGAGTTGACACCACTCCTTGTCAAGCTTCCTAGATGAATTATTCATAAAAGCTGCTGCCAAATTTACACTTTAAACATTCAATATTTAATCTAAACAAATATGGAAATATTCGTGGTTCGTGATAAAACTTAGTTGCAGAAACTCGAAAAGCTAGAGGTGATTGATGAGAGACGCCATATAGGCAGCGCCGAATCCATTGTCGATGTTAACAACAGCGAGTCCACCAGGACATGAATTCAGCATAGCCAACAGCGCAGCCAATCCTCCAAAACTTGTTCCATAACCAATACTTGTTGGTACTGCGATTATGGGGACTTCTGTGACCCCAGCAATAACACTCGGCAGCGCTCCCTCCATTCCTGCGGCTGTGATGATGACCCGGGCGTTTCTGATCGTGCCCAGCTCTCCGAATAGCCTGTGAAGGCCGGCCACGCCGACGTCGTAAATTTTATCTATATCATTTCCCAATATCTCGCAGGTCACTGCTGCTTCTTCAGCTACAGGTATATCTGAGGTCCCCGCAGTAATGATAACGATCCGTCCTTTCCCGGGAGGCGGATGGGTTTGTTTCAGGTAGATAGCTTTGGCAAGAGAATTATATTGAGCTTTGGGGATCTGCTGTTTGATCTTTTTGTAGACTTTGGGCTCCGCGCGTGTGATGAGAAGATTGCTGCCTTTATTGAGGATGGCCTTAGCTATTTTTAAAATTTGAGCGTCCGTTTTTCCGGCTCCGAAGACGACCTCCGGAAATCCGCACCGCAACTCTCTGTGGTGGTCGATCTTGGCGAAATTCAGGTCCTCGTAGGGAAAATCTTTCAGTCTCTTCAGAGCGTCTTTGGGAGAAATCTCCCCCTTTTGAACTTGGATAAGGAGCTTCTCAAGCTGTTTGTTCATCGACCCATTCTAGCACAAATCCTTTTGAAAATGCCAGACACAGGAGGTTCTACATATACAGAGAAAACACTGAAAGATGTTTTCTTATTATGGTGCCTGGATTCTTTTCAGCGTCTCTATTATACTTAAGGCGAAAATCACATGCTAGCGCAGAAAGCAACGATAAAAAAGGAGATCTCGTTTTCTGGGATTGGAGTTCATTCTGGGCAGAATGTAGTGTGTTTGCTTAAACCCTCCACCTCTGGAGAGATCCTCTTTTCAGTCAAAAATAAAGAGAGTTTTGAGATCCGCATTGATCCCTTGCAGGTTGAATCCAGTTTCAGCACTATCTTGACAGATGGACCGCGGAAGGTCCATACGATCGAGCATCTTTTGTCTGCCCTGTGTGTTTTTGGGGTAGATAGCATCGATATCGAACTTGAAGGAAGCGAGATCCCCATACTGGACGGGAGTGCTTTACCGATAGCGAAAGCCCTCAATGAGTGTGGGATTCAAACGCTCCCCCACAAAAAGACTTATCTGAAAGTCACCAAGCCCTTCGTTGTGCAGGAGGAGAATGCATCAATTTCGGTCGATCCGGATGAGGAGTTCAAAATAAGCTACACCATCGAATTTGATCATCCTGCTATTCAAAAACAGACATTGGACCTGGTCGTCAATGCAGAGAGCTTTCTCCAGGAGATCGCTCCTGCCCGCACTTTTGGATTTCTCAAGGATGTGGAGAGACTCTGGGATCAAGGACTAGCCTTGGGAGGGTCATTAGAAAACGCCATCGTCCTTGATGAGAGAGGCGTTATAAACGGACCCCTTCGGTTTGATGACGAGTTTGTGCGCCATAAAATCATCGATTTGATCGGAGACCTATCCTTGATAGGATATCCCCTCATCGGGCATTTTAGTGCCCACAAAGCGGGGCACTCGTTGCATCTCAAAGTTGTCCGTTTTCTCATCGAAAATCCTGAATATTATACTCTCCTCTAGCTTTTGAATTAAAAGCTTGTCAATAGAATGATTCTGAGATAAAATGGTCAACACTTTGATTTTAATATTGTTAGGGAGATAAAAGTGGCTACTGAGAAAGAAAAAAAGAAAATCGATAGCTACGAAAAAGCCATCTTATCCTTTGGTGAGGCGGTCCAAGCTTTCAGGAAAGGCAATTGTGAGAAGGCAGTGGAGTCGTTCAAGGCACTTATAGAAAAACACGCTTCCGAGAAGGAGCTCGTGGACCGTGCTCGAACCTATATAAAGATCTGTCAGGAAGTCAAGAATAAAGAGACAACTCCCCCGAAAACATTCGCTGATTTTTATGAGGATGGTGTTTCATTGATGAATCAGGGAAGCTATGAGGAAGCTTTGAAACTTTTCAAGAAGGCCATTGATAAAGACCCGGATCATGCTAAGATCCTGTACTCCATGGCTGCGATTTATCAGTCGATGGGGGATGCTGACCAGTCTCTCGAATTCCTCAAAAAATCCATCCAGAAAGATAAGTATTTCAAGATATTAGCCCAGAATGATTCAGATTTTGAAGCGTTGCGAGAAGATAAAAGATTTAAGATATTAACTAAGCTTGTATGAAAAAAGGCTTATCTGCTCTTATCCTTGCTGCTGGAAAGGGAACCAGATTTAAGTCGGATAAGATAAAAATCCTTCATTCCCTCATGGGGAAGTCCATGCTGCAGTGGGTGGTGGATTCTATCCAAAAACTGGGGCCCGACCGTATCCATATCGTGGTGGGCTATCAAAAAGATTTGGTCCAGAAGTCGCTGACCGGACAAAACATTGATTTTGTCTTCCAGACAAAACAATTGGGAACAGCTCATGCCGTTTTAGCTGCACAAGCCGCTCTAAAAAAGGAAGCAGACAAAGATCTCCTCATCATGAACGGGGATCTGCCATTGATCCGGAGCGAGACACTAAAACCGCTGCTCAGAAACCACAGAGAGAAAGGGAATTCTTTGACCTTTCTAACCACTGATCTGGATGACTCCACCGGATTTGGACGGGTTAAACTTTCTGAAGACAAGACATTCAGGATTATCGAGGAGAAAGATGCCACTCCAGCCCAGAGAAAAGAGAAAGAGATTAATGTTGGCATTTATCTCTTTCGAATAAAGGATCTTCTCAAAGGCCTCACCCAGGTCTCCAATAAAAACAAAAAAGGTGAGTACTATCTCACAGATATGATCGAAATCCTATCGCGGAACGGCAGGAAGGTCGGAAAGTACAAAACAAGGAACACCGAGGAGATCGTCGGTGTCAATGATCGGTATGAACTTGCTCGGGCGATTGATGTTCTGCGGCTGAGGAAGGTCAAGTCTCTCACTGATCAAGGGGTCACTGTTTACGATCCTGGATCGACATGGATCGATTACGATGTAAAGGTCGGGAGGGACACTGTTATCTACCCCTCGGTCATCCTGGAGGGAGAGTCCGTTATCGGAAGCCATTGCACGCTTTTTCCATATGTTCATGTGATCGATACCCGGGTCGGAAAAAGAGTTAAACTCCTCTCTTCTTCAATGATCGAACAGAGTGTCATCCAGAATGATGCTCAGGTGGGTCCTTTTACACATCTCAGGCCCAATACAATCATCCGACAGGGTGCAAAGGTCGGCAATTTTGTGGAGATGAAAAACACGGATTTTGGCCGGCATTCCAAAGCTGGTCATCTGTCCTATCTGGGGGATGCGGATATTCAAGAAGACGTAAATATCGGTGCCGGGACGATCACGTGCAATTATGATGGAGCAAGGAAGAGTAGAACCAAGATCGAATCGGGCGCATTTATCGGCTCTGGAACAGAACTGGTTGCACCTGTGAAGATAGGGAAGAAAGCCTATGTGGGCGCGGGTTCTACGATCACCAAAGATGTGTCCCCAGAAGCTCTTGCTGTTTCCCGGAGTCGTCAGGAAGAGATACCGGGTTGGGTTAAGAGAAAAAGGAAAAAATAATGTGTGGAATAATCGGGTACATCGGACCAAAAAACATTGTGCCCCTCCTTATCGATGGATTAAAGAAGCTGGAGTACAGGGGGTATGATTCTGCTGGAATCGCTGTCGTCGACTCGGGAAAGTTGTATCTTTATCGGGTGAAGGGAAAGATCAACGAGCTGGAAAGTACTCTGGAGGGAGAAACTGTTTCCGGGCAATACGGTTTAGGACACACGCGGTGGGCGACTCACGGCCGTCCCTCAGAGGAGAATGCCCATCCTCACCGCGATTGCACCGGTTCTATCGTCGTGGTCCACAATGGAATCATCGAGAACTATTTGACTGTGAAGAAAAAGCTCAGAGAGGAAGGACACGAATTCGTCACGGAAACGGATACGGAAGTCATCGCTCATTTGATAGAGAAATATTTCGAGGATAATTTGGAAGTGGCTGTCCAAAAAACTCTCAAGGAACTGGAAGGCAATTTTGCCATCTCTGCGATCTCCACAGAGGACAAGGATAAAATTGTGGCAGCCAAATCGGGTCCACCTGTAGTTGTGGGGATAGGGGAGGGCGAAAATCTCGTTTCCTCTGATATCAATCCCTTGCTTTTCCACACACAAGACGTTGTTTTTCTTGAGGATGGAGAGATGGCGATCATCCGGAGGGATGGTGTGGAATTCAGGGATTTTGACGGCGATCCATTGGAAAAGAAGCCGGAACGCCTGGCCTGGAACCCTATTATGATAGAGAAGAGGGGTTACAAACATTTTATGCTCAAGGAGATCTTCGAACAACCTCAGGTGTTGAGGGATACCTTCGAGGGGAGAATCTCACTGGACTCGGGAACAGTTAATTTGGGAGAGATCGAGATCTCCCCTTCAAATTTGAGAGACATCTCCCGAGTTGTTATCATCGCTTGTGGAACGTCTTATCATGCCGCACTCATGGGGCGATACCTTATCGAGACTTTAGCCCGGATACCGGTCGATGTGGAGTATGCCTCTGAATACCGCTATCGAGATTTTATCCTCGATCAGAATTCGCTTGTTGTTGTTGTGTCGCAGTCTGGAGAGACAGCGGATACGCTGGCAGCGCTTCGAGCTGTGAAGGAGAGAAATCCGTTGACTCTTGCCATCTGTAATGTGATCAATTCATCGATCGCAAGAGAGTCCCTGGGAGTCCTTTCGACCCATGCAGGTCCTGAGATCGGGGTTGCCGCAACAAAGACATTTTCGGCCCAGATGGGAGCTTTTGCTCTTCTGGCGATTCATCTGGCTCAGATCAAAAAAACGGTCGACAGCAAAAAAAGCCTCGCGCTTATTCAGGATCTCCAGCGAATCCCACACAAGATCGAGATGATCCTCAACGATGCGGACGATGTCGAGAAATTGGCATGGGATTTTGTGCCGTTCTCGCATTTCCTCTATTTGGGACGATGGATCAACTTCCCCATTGCGCTCGAGGGGGCGTTGAAGCTCAAGGAGATCTCTTACATGCATGCTGAGGGATATGCAGGTGGTGAGATGAAACACGGCCCCATCGCTCTCATTGACGAGAAAATGCCCACGATGGCCATCGTACCCAAAGATAGAGTCTATGATAAAATGCTGAGCAATATCTCTGAGATCAAAGCAAGAGTGGGGCATATTATAGCAGTGGCCTTTCAAGAGGATGAGGATATTCGGGATAAAGTGGATGATGTTATCCCCATCCCCTCAACGAACCAGCTCTTCACGCCCTTTTTAACGACTATCCCGCTCCAACTGTTCGCCTATTACATCGCAGCCATCCGGGGCGCCGATGTGGACCAGCCCCGCAACCTCGCCAAATCCGTCACCGTCGAATAAAATAAAATAGGGGACTGTCACCTATTTCCAGAGGTAATCAAAAAAGGGGACTGGCACCATTTTGTAACATCCCTGTAAAAAGGTGACAGTCCCCTATTTTTTACCAGGAGAGTCTGATAAGGATGCGGGCTTGTCGAGGCTGCTGCCTGCCCCACACATCACCGAAGATCGGAATATCCTCCTTGACGTAGGAGATAGGCCTCTGGCTGTTGAGGAGGTTGAACACATCGAGCCTCAGAGATAAGCCCATTCTCTGAGGGAGCTTAATGCCGCCCAGCCCGAATCTCTTTTCCACGCCGAGATCAAGGTAATTGTGCGAAGGAGTCTCTCTTACTCCTCTCGATTCGGGGTAGGAATAATATCCGCCAAAGAAGGGAACATACCCCATTTTTTCCCAGTAGTAACCGGAGATGTATTCAAAGGCGGCCGAAAAAGAGAAATCGTACGGAGCAAGATAAACCAGGTTGATCTTTAAGTCGTTGTCCACAGAGTAGGGGAGCTTGCCGTACCAACCCTCATCACCGACTCCTCTTCCTCCTAAGCCACCCAGAGCCCAATCCACATACTCCTTGACCTCCCTTAGTTCAGGCACATCGGGAACAAAGAGATGATTCCCAAACAGGCCCAGATGGCTGGTGCTTCCCTCCTCCTGATTCCAGGAACCGTATTCGGTCTGCCCCGGGTTCGTCCCTTTGGCCAAAGCGTGGCTGTAAGACGCATTCAAGAAAAGACGTGTTCCTATCTTGCCATTTACTTCAAACTCAAATCCTTGATAATTCCGTCTTTTATGCTCGAAATTGTCATATAAAAATCTGTAGAGTGTTTCCAAATCCAGAATAGCGAGCACTTCTAACAGGTCATTAGCACTGGTCCTAACATAGCGGGCCATAACAGCCCAATCTCTTCCCAGCCTCCGGTCGAATTCTATGAGATAACGAGTCAGAAAATTGGGCTTCAGCCTTGAGGCTATTTCAAATGCCTGGAGCTTCTGTTCATTCTCGAATTCCCAGAAAGCCGGGTTGTGAAGTTCGCTTTGGGATGGATTATTCACTCCCTGCCATCTATATGTCCGGAATGTCAATCCAGCTCCGGAATTGAAGAATCCTAAAGGCATCGTCGTGATCGTATCCGCAAACCTCCCCCAACCGACTTTGAGCACATTGACACCGTCCCCAGATATATCCACTGAAAGCGATAGACGCGGAGAGAGAAAGTCTGCCACAGACCATGACCACAGTTTTTCTTTGTTATCATCCAGTGTTGTCTGCGTCTGACTCCGCAATCCCAACATCACAGTAAATCTGCCGAAAGTGGCTCTGTCGGCAACAAAAAATCCAATCCCATTGGAGGAATTAGCCATATCAAAAGCGCCGTATTCATAGAAAAATGTGGGGGTTCTCCC
>JBATYS010000345.1:0-4896 GCA_049674205.1 Candidatus Aminicenantaceae bacterium | reverse complement strand
TGGCAGTTCTTATCTCTATAGTGGGGTTTAATATGATTGCCTCGTCTTACTATGTTTACTTGAAGTAGGAAATGAAGCAGGCCATAAAATTATAGGAAATTATCTGGATAGCGCCTGGAGAGACTCGAACTCCCGACCCGCTGCTTAGAAGGCAGGGAGTCTAGCAAGAAAGACTTCTCCCTACTTGTCACCATCTTGTCACCAGAAAGCTTAAAATCGCCTAATTTTGCGTATGGATGCTAAAACGGAAAACTGAGTTTTACAGGGGAAAAGTGGCACGCCTGGCAGGGATCGAACTACCGACCTACTGATTCGTAGTTAGCTGCTTTTTGCTGATTCGAGAAGGGAATCTATCATAAACAGGATGTTTTGGAGGTTTCGGTTAATTTGTTACTCTATTTGAGTCCTTGCCCTGGTCGTTTCGTGTGTGATACTCTCATTTCAGGATGTCAGTGTGTTATAACACTGTCAATCAAGGCGTCGAAGGGCATATTGAGCAAGAGAAAAATTATTTCGTTCAAACAATCGTACGCACGCTTGAAGGTAACGATCATAGTTCTCAAAAACACGATCTCCCCATTGTTTTCGTATCAAAGTTTCATGAACACATAGACGTCTATGCCATTCTGCTGTTGTCTTTGCGTAATCCAGACGTCTAGTTCGAATCTCCATTAGCTCCCAATAAGGATGTAAATTCATGATTACATCTTCTATCCGAGGTGAATAAGCTCCAGGAAATATAGTGCGCACAGTCCACACAAGATCATGTAAGTCTTTTTTATTCCGTGGAATTTGAATGGTTATAATGTGATGAAGTCCAAACCATGAGCCGGGATTCGTCCATTCATGTGTGAGTTTGAAATAATTCCGGTATATATCAATATGCTTGCCTGATCTTCCTTGCTCTGCTGTTACAATATGCTCAAGCATGCCTATTGAAATGATTGCATCGAATTTTTTATCAGGCTTGAAATCAAGATAGGAACAATGAGAGACTGTAATTCCTGGAAGATTCCTCCGAAGTACCTCATCATACTGGGCTTTTGAGAGTGTTATGCCATGAGCTTCTTTAATTTTGCATTCAGTTACAAGGTGCGCTAAACATGCCCCCCAACCACAGCCTATTTCTAATACTCGTTTCGAAGGTGTAACACGTGCAGCATTAGAGAGCCAAACAAGCTTTTGTCGTTGGGCTTCCTCTTCTGTTTCCACACCATCATGCACACCGCATGTGTAATTCATGGTTTTATCTAACCAGAGTCTAAAAAATTCGTTATCAATATCATATGATACTTCTATTTCAGTTTGTGTTGACATTATCAATATCTTTTTACATTGCTGTAAAGTTAAGTTTTAATTGACAATTAAAAAATTGGCCCGAAAAACCTCAATTTTTGTTAAATTTGGATACCCCATAACTCAAAAACAAAATAAGAGGTTCTCGAGCGTGGCATATCATACTGACCTGCCCTCAATCATTGTACCACCCCCAGAGTTAGAATCCCAAACGGTGAAGAATACCTGCAAGAAGAGAGGAACCACTGCGCGGTATTGTAAGAATAACAACAGTTTTCATCCTGTCTTATCCTAAACAAGAATAGAAAAAAAAGTAATAATTTTTAGCTCTCGTTCCAAAAACCCTCCTTTTCCTAACGGGTCAGCCATGATTGATTTTTCATAGAAAGGGCTGCTACAGGAACAATCCACCACAGGCAAAGGGCAGCAATAATGCCATAAGGAATTCCATAGAGAAAAACCAGGCTTTTGTTGGTGCGGAAATAATAAAGAGAAAGAAAAAAGGAAAAAACTACCAAAAATGCAAGATGACGGAGAATAAGGAGAGGATGGGCGAGAAAAGAATAAGTGACAATACTTAATGAAAAAATGTGGATGGGAGGGAGAAGATTTAAAAAGAAAAAGTCTAATATCGGTAAAATACGGTGCTTTGTTCTGTAACGAGAAAACATAAAACGGGCAAAAAGAATTGATTCTCGAATATAACTCCTTGTCCAGCGGAGGTACATTTTATTCATCTGGCCAAACTTAACGGGTACTTTGGTATAAACTACAGCATTCGACTGGTATTTTGTCATGTATCCAGCCTTAAGGATTTGAGTTGTGAGGGCTCTATCTTCCCCGTATGTACAGGGAGTGTTCAAGAACTTCTGGGTAATCCATTCGAATACAAATCTCTGTAATATAGATTTCCTGTATGCGGTAAGGGCTCCAGGGCAGCAAAAAACAGCTCCATAGACACTTTGGTAAGCACGGCCGAAATCAAAGGAGATAGAATAGCGGATAGAAAGCATTCTCGTGAGAAAATTTTCTTTTTCATTCAAAGCAGCCACTCTCCCGGCAACAGCTCCTATATTCTTATCTTTAATTAATGGAATGACAATATTTCTGAGGGCGCTACGCCCGATTTTGCTGTCTGAATCAGTAGTAACTATGATTTCTCCTTTTGATTTTTTTAAACCGATATATAGCGCTTTTCTCTTCCCTAGATTTTCCTTGAAATTGATAACCCTAAGATTCTCCCCATATTTTTGCTTGGCCTTCTCCATGTGGAAAAAGGTACTATCGGTTGAACCGTCATTGATACAGATAACTTCAAGCCTATCTTTCGGATAGTTACTGGAAAAAATAGAGTCGATAGATTTCCCGATTAATTCTTCCTCATTTAAAGCAGGCATTATCACAGAAACAAAGGGCCAATTCACTTTTTCTTCTGGTTCTATTGTTTGGGGTTTATAGCGAAACCAGATTATTGTCCGGAAAACTATACCGCCCAGTACGATTACACCGGAGATTAGCAATGGATATGTTGAAATTCTAGTAAATGTATTGCTGCGTAAAAATTCAGCCCATAGGTAGAAAATGCGGAAATGAACAGAAATAATTAGTATAAGAATACTGCTTATTACAATGAGAAAAACAATAAAGAGGTCTATCCTTTCTCTAAAAAATGGAAGTTTAAAAGTCGGACTCCTTGACTTAGAAGATAAGCCAATATCATCAAGAGCTTCTTCCCACATCACGGCACCACGAAAGCTAAGAACGAAATGGACAATGTATTCCTCTTTATACTTATATCTTCCTCAGGAGTTGCCTTCTCTAAGTTGAATTCAATTTGTTCCCGGATTTCTAATTTTCCTTTTGGAGAAAAAATCTCTAGCCGTTCCCATTCATTTCCATTAGTAAAGTATACAGTCCGCAAAGTTCCAAAACCAGAAAGCCTGTCTTCGAAATTCTTCCTTTCTTTTTTTGAAGCCTTTCGATAGGGTGCTTTGGTTTCAATTGTAACTATAGGAAATTCCGCGGAGTCTTGGAGCAGGATGTCAAACCGTTCCCCAACTATGACTTTGTTCGAGGGCCATTTTAGAACTTTTTCCAGCAAATCTACAGCAAGCCAATGTCTAAATGGACGCTCTCCCCCTTCCCCAGGGTAGCCAATCTTTAAACCTGATTTTTCACAACGCTCCAGTAACGACTTTAATGTCTTAAGAATTTTTTCGCCGTCAATGGAATTTTGCTCAGTTTTTTCAATCGTTGATCTATGATTTTTTTTCTTCATCTGTCCCTTTAACACTTTCTGCTAGCTTGATAGATCGTATAGTTGCAATCCTTTCTGGTATTCTGAAAGTGTGCTCTTTGATTCCAGATAAAAACTGTTCGCTATCGTCTAGCATTTCCTTCGAAAAATTTGGATGTTCAAATCTAAGTAGCCCATTCAATAAGAGAAGAAGATCGCTAAATCCGTAAGCTGTATCGCCTTGTAAATCTCTCTTAGCTCTCTCTAATGCTATCTCTAAGTGTCCAATACGATAGAGTACAAAAAGGATGAAATAGCCGATAGATGCGTAAGGTTTTTCACGAGAAAGACGATCCAAACAACTTTTGACAAAGTCATTCTGTTGTTTATCGTTAAGACTCGCGTAGTAATTAATCAAGGTAGATGCATTATCTGACTCAATCTTTGCATTTTCTGGGTAAGTCACAACATCTTGCTGATCTGGAGAGTTTGAACTCATAAACCAAGGCCCCACTCCAGTTAAAGATTTGTCTCGATACGTAGTTTTGATGCTCCCAAGTCCTCCAACCCTGCGTCCACAGGCTTTGTAGCGGCTCAATTCAGCTTGCAAAACAGCAGCAACTTCCTTTTCAACTGGATTGGCTATCTCGCTAACTGCTTCTAGTTGAGGAGGCTTTTCTTCCTCCTTCTTTGGGTAGGGCAAAAACTTAACTCTGCGTACACGGTGGGTATTCCCAAATTGGTCTACAAAATCAATTTTAACTTTTATTGATCCGTCTTTTTTAAAGGCAGGTGATCTTACCCAAAAGCTAGCCTGAGCCTCTGTTGGATGATGTTGCAGAATTGGATAGCTTCCATAGATGTCTTTATGGGGATGACGCACGATTATATCGCCAACGGTTTTAGGTCTTCTTATATTGACTTTGCAGATCACTACATCTTCAGTCCAAATATTGGTTATGTACCAGTCACTAACCAAGTGAAATGCTGGTTGGCCTTTTGTTTTTCCTTGAGACCATCTGTTCTGGCCTTCTTTTGGGATTAGCTTTATAGTCTTTCTTGGAATCCTTAGTCGGCCCGCAGTCAGATACTGAAGAACATTGTTTAGAAAATCTATGATCTTTCCTAGTAATGGTAGAGCTTCGAATATGTCCATTAGATTTACGAAGCTAGCACATTTATGATTTACCGCCCTCTTTGTATACTCTTTGTATCCTAGTTTTTAGCACAGGGAAGGGAATGATGTCAATTGTGTAGTGAGCAGACCTCTCCCCCTTTGTCACCGATTGTCACCAAATTTGATTAAAATCGCCTAATTACGGCTATAAATGATTAAATGGAAGCGTTAAAGAAAAAATGAAAAA
>JBATYS010000344.1:0-5593 GCA_049674205.1 Candidatus Aminicenantaceae bacterium | reverse complement strand
GACTCATTCATAAATTCTCCTTTGGCGATGGACATAGCCGATATGAATTTATCTCCGATGAGAGGAAAAAGCACCATCATCATCTCATCTGCACCAACTGCGGCAAAATTTTCGACTACAGCGAGTTTGAAGAGGAAGAACTGGCACTGGTAAAAAAAACACAGGAGAGGCTGGCAAACAAATACGATTTTCAAATAGAAGGGCATAACATCGAGTTTCTAGGACTTTGTAAAATATGTCAGAAATAAAAAATATTCAGATAAGAGAATTCAGAAGAATGATCGAAATCAATCACTTTAATACTAAACCATGAATTTAAAATCCACAGAAAGGAGGTGATTTAGATGCCAAGAGGAGACCGCTCAGGACCGATGGGCGCCGGCCCAAGGACCGGCCGTACCATGGGCTATTGTTCTGGATATTCAGCTCCGGGTTTTATGAATCCTGGAGCAGGATACGGATACGGCCGAGGCATGGGGTACGGCAGGGGCTGGGGTCGTGGAATGGGCCTTGCAAGAGGCAGAGGCTTAGGCCGTTTTTGGGGCCAACCCTATCCGGCAGCAGATTTTTATCCACCGATACCAGGATTTCGCTCCCCCTATGATCCTTGGGGAGCTGCAGAAATTACTCCTGAACAGGAGCAAAACATTCTAAAATCCGAGGCAAAAATGCTCAAAGATGAAATCGCTCAAATTGAAAAGCGAATCAAAGAACTCGAAGGAGAGAAGAAGTGAAAGTTGCAATCTCAACAGACATGGGTTATGTGTCAGCGCACTTTGGACGTTGTGCGTCCTACACGATCGTTGACATTGAAGAAGGGAAAGTCGTCAACAGGGAAGAAATCCCGAATCCAGGCCATCAGCCGGGATTTCTTCCCCAATACCTCTCCGACAGGGGAGTCAACGTCATCATTGCAGGAGGAATGGGGCCACGAGCTCAGGGTTTATTTGCTCAGAAGAACATTGAAAGCCTGATCGGTGTTCAAGGCCCCATCGATGATGTCATCACCAAATTCATCGATCAAGAAATCGAAGCAGGTGAGGATTTGTGCGGGCACAAGCACGGCGAGGCTGAATGTGAGGACCATCCCTCCCCCGGAGAACCTACGAATCAAAAAGAAGGCTCCAAAATATTTATCACGGCTCAAGGAAAAGATCTTGAGGCTGATATTGACCCTCGTTTCGGAAGAGCTGAGTATTTTCTCATTTTGGACCCTGGAACAATGCATTTTGAAGTCTTAGAAAATCCGAATAAAAACGCTGCCCAAGGCGTCGGAATCCAAAGTGCACAGCTTGCCGCAGAAAAAAATGCAAGTGTTGTCATCACAGGACATTGCGGCCCGAATGCTGAAAGAGTTCTCAACTCTTCCGGGATCCGAATAATCACCGGAGCGGAGGGAAAAATTAAAGAGGCCATCCATCAATTCCTGAAGAAGGCCTCGTAATGGCCAAGGATGAGGCCCAGCTCAAGATTGACAAAAATCTTGAACACATAAAGAACAGACTGCTTGTTTTTAGCGGCAAGGGCGGTGTCGGCAAAAGCACTGTGGCGGCAAATCTTTCCCTTGCCTTTGCCAGGAAGGGATTAAAAGTCGGGCTTTTGGATGTGGATATCCACGGTCCAAACTTGGCCAAAATGCTGGGTGTCGAAGACAAAAGATTGGACGTTTCCGCCGGTGGAATCCGCGCCGTAGATGTCAATGATAACCTGAAGCTGGTTTCCATGTCTTTTCTACTCCAGGATCCTAATATCCCTGTTATTTGGCGCGGCCCGATGAAGATGAAGGCCATACAGCAGTTTCTGGGCGAAGTGATGTGGGGAGAGTTGGACTGGCTGGTTATCGACTCTCCTCCTGGGACAGGAGACGAACCTCTGTCCATCGCTCAACTCATACCAGCAACGGGTGCGGTTGTGGTCACCACTCCTCAGGAGGTCTCCGTCATGGACTCTCGAAAAGCCATCCAGTTCGGCTGGAAACTCGGCCTCAAAATGTACGGGGTTATCGAGAATATGAGCGGCATGGTATGCCCCCACTGTTCACAGAAGATAGCTATCTTCAAAGAGGGGGGAGGCGAGAAAGCCGCGAAAGAGTTGCGGGTGCCGTTCCTGGGTAGGATCCCTCTCGATCCTCAAATTGTCACCTTGGGAGATGAAGGAAAATCTTTTATCGAAGCATTACCCGAGGTGCCCGCAAGCAAGGCCTTTATGAAGGTCGCCGAAAAAATTCTAGAAAGTACTTGAACCATTTCCAGTTGCAGTTTTGAGGAGACACAATGAAAAAGATCGGAATTATCATCTGTGGCCGCTATCAGGATTGTGGCGGAGGGAAATGTTTTAGAGCGCTCAGAGAGCGCGTGGGTGCATTTGCCGTTTATCCCAAAGAAGAATCCGTGGAGATTGTCGGCTACTCCTATTGTGGTGGATGTCCGGGCGGAAATGTCGAGTACGTTCCCGAAGAAATGAAAAAAAACGGTGCTGAAGTCATTCATCTGGCTACAGGCTTAATCGTCGGATACCCGCCGTGCCCTCGAATTCGTCAGTTCAAACAATTCATCGAAACCTATTGGGATATTCCTGTGGTCATGGGCACACATCCCATCCCGTTGAAGTATTTAGAGGCACACAATAAGCTTCCCTTTTGGGAAAAAACAAACATGAAAGAGCTTGCCGGCAACCTTATGCAGGAAGATATCACCATCATGAAAGATTACAACTAGGAGAAAAACATGCAAAAAACCGGAAACGGACAAGGTCAAGGAGGCGGACAAGGTCGCATGGGTGGAAGAGGGCTTGGTCCAAGAGGAGAGTGTATATGCCCTTCGTGTGGCACACGAGTCCCCCATCAGAGGGGGAACCCATGCAACCAAAGGACATGCCCCAAGTGCGGGGCGAACATGACACGCTGAGAGGTGCGATTTTGCCCATTTATGAATTCGAGTGCCAGGATTGCGGAAAAACCACGGAATTCTTCTTTCGTACCACACAGGATAACGTTGACCTTTTGTGCTCGCAATGTCATTCAACAAAACTCTTAAAAATTTTTTCCGCTCCAGCAACGGTCGTTAACAGGCAGACTTCTTCAGGTGGGTTAACATGCTGTGGCAGCACAGAGCGCTGTGATGCACCTCCGTGTTCGAACGGAGACTCCTGTCGCCGAGACCAGGATTAATGGCGCTCCCGCGAAAAAAGGAACAGTTTATGGCAAAGGCCGATCAAATCCATCTGACCGTGGTATATGACAATAACGCTTACAATGAGTCGCTTCAAACCGATTGGGGTTTCTCCTGCTTCATTCAAGGCCTGGAAAAATCCATCCTTTTCGATACGGGAAGCAATGGAAATATTCTCTTTGAAAACATGGAAAAACTCGGGATCCAACCGAGGGATATCGATCTGGCTTTTCTTTCTCACAACCACAAGGACCACACCGGAGGACTGAGCACACTCTTGCAATTTAATCCAAAAATCGAGGTCTGGCTGCCCAAGTTTTTTCCTCAAGACTTCAAAGAACAGATTTTAACAGCCAGCACTTCCCTAGTCGAAGTGGAGGGCCACCAAGAAATCTGTGATGGAGCATTCACTACGGGCGTCATTGAGGGATGGATCAAGGAACAATCCTTGGTTTTGAACTCAAAAACGGGACTGATCGTAGTGACGGGTTGTGCCCATCCACGTCTGATCAACATTCTTCCCAAAGTCAGGGACATGTTCGGGGATAACATCCATTTGGTCTTAGGAGGATTCCATCTTGCCGGCTTCCAAAAGGATGAAATCGAGGAGGTCATCGAAAAGCTAGAGATGCTGGGAGTTAAAAAAATTGGACCCTGTCACTGCACCGGAGAGAATGCCCGTAAGATGTTCTTTGACGCATACAAAGAGGATTTTATCGAGGTAGGCGTTGGCAAGGAGGTCGTTGTGCGATGATCCTATCTGTGGCGAGCGGTAAAGGGGGAACAGGAAAAACAACCATAGCTGTAAATTTGGCTCTTTCCCTCGAAGGTGATCACCCGGTCCAATTCCTGGATTGTGACGTGGAAGAACCCAATGCACAATTTTTCCTCAAGCCCCAGATTTTAAAAAGGCAACCCGTTTTTGTCAAGGTTCCCGAACTGGATAAGGAGCGCTGCACATTCTGCGGTAAGTGCTCAAAAATCTGCGCCTACCATGCCTTAGCCGTCCTCAAAGATGATGTCCTCATCTTCCCCGAACTCTGTCACGGTTGTGGAGGCTGCACCCTCCTCTGTCCTGAATCGGCTTTAAGGGAAAAGGAATGGAAGATCGGGATCCTTGAGTTTGGACACAGAGACACGATCGACTTCATCCATGGAAAGCTCGACATAGGACAGGCCATGTCACCTCCAGTGATAAGAGCCCTCAAAGAGCATCGCGATCCCTCCCGGATCGTGATCATCGACGCTCCACCCGGAACATCCTGCCCTGTTGTTGAATCCGTCAAAGGAAGTCATTTTTCTTTACTCGTCACCGAGCCAACGCCCTTCGGACTCAACGACCTTCAACTCGCAGCTGAAACACTGCGGTTGCTCAAAATTCCCTTCGGTGTCATCATCAACCGGGCTGATATCGGCAACTCGGATGTCGAGGATTACTGTCAGATGCACGATATTCCTGTGCTCATGACCATCCCTATGGATAGGAGGATTGCCTCAGCCTATTCGGAAGGCAGGACAATCATAGAGATCCTTCCCTCGTATAAGAAAAAATTTTTAGACTTATACACGAATATAAATGAACTTATATAAATCTTAAAAAATAAAAAAGCGCAAATGCAAAGACCGTTCAAAAAGATTGAAAATTGGATGGATTGAGGGAGATTTACGGATAAGATGAAACAACTGGTGATCATCAGCGGAAAAGGCGGAACTGGAAAAACTGTGATTTCCGCCGCTTTTTCATCCCTCGCTTCGAGCAAAGTGATCGCAGACTGTGACGTCGACGCAGCCAACCTTCATCTCCTCCTCCATCCCGAGGTTCAAGAAGCACACACATTCTCCGGCGGGGAAAAAGCCTTCCTGCTCTCTGACAAATGCACGATGTGCGGAGAGTGTGTAGAGGTTTGCCGTTTCGAGGCCATTGAAGCAACGGAAGAGGATACTATCCGCATAGATTCCATTTCGTGCGAAGGTTGTGGTGTGTGCTCTTTTATTTGTCCTGCCCAGGCTATAGAAATGAGAGACTCCATGTCCGGCGAATGGTTCGTGTCTCACACCAAATACGGACCCTTCGTTCACGCCAAGTTGGGCATAGGCGAGGAAAACTCGGGAAAACTTGTTACTCAAGTTCGGAGAAAGGCCACAGAGATTTGCACTCAGAACAATCTGGATTATGTGATCATTGACGGTCCCCCCGGCATAGGCTGCCCGGTTATTGCCTCTCTCTCGGGTGCGGACATGGCACTGGTCGTCACCGAACCCACCCTCTCGGGTATCCACGATATGAAGCGTATCATCGAAGTGGCGAAACACTTCAAAATCCCCACGGCCTGCTGTATCAACAAATACGACATCAATTGCGAAAACTCTTCCCGAATTGAAGCCTGGTGCCAAGAACATTCCATCCCTCTCCTCGGAAAAAT
>JBATYS010000343.1:0-1816 GCA_049674205.1 Candidatus Aminicenantaceae bacterium | reverse complement strand
TGACTTGAGAGCATCACGGATAGGATATTTCCTTCAAGTTCTGTCCGGAACGCCGACTGAACGAGTGCTCCCATCCGAGCACAGGGTGCAGAATATTTGACATTTTTGTTTTTGACGTATACATTTGAGTCCAAGGGTATCATGGAGGGAGAAATGGCGAAAGTAGCAAAGTTTCTTTTCCTTATCGCTTTATCTGTATGCGTTCTGACCATATCCGTCGAGTCCACACAGGATGACACTTCAGCCATCCTCAATAATTCAGAATGGGCTGTTGTGACACTGGTCGTGTACGACTCCGCAAAAAAAGAGATCGCACGGGGAAGGGCCGTTATCGTCTCACCCGAGGGGTATGTACTAACCAATTACCATCTTGTATGCCAGGGAGTTTCAGCAAAAGTTGAAATTCCTAAACGGACCAAAGCCATTAAAAAAGTGGAATGGGAGAATGTCTTTTCTCCCAGTGTCGACATGGAACGCGATTCCGCGGAGAAAAAGAAAACGCCCAAAGGAAAAGAGGTGGACGTAGAAGGCATTGCGGCCGTTGACAAGGCCATGAATTTTGCGCTGCTCAAAATAAAAGGAAGCGGCCATCCCTCTGCCCCAATCGCAACCTCCGATCAATTTAACATCGGTGACAAGTCTTTTGTTGTGATCGATTCCGAATCCATCTCGGAAGGGAGCATAACAAATGTCGGCGAACTCTCAGGGACCAAGAAGATCGCCCAGATCAGCATAACCTTTCCAGAGGATATGAGCGGTTCTCCCATATTTAATTCCGAGGGGCAACTCACGGGTGTTGCCTTCAGTTTCGGCGAAGTCTCTAATCTAGTCTTCCCCGCGTCTTACGCTATCCCCCTTACCGAAAACAAAAAAGTCACTCATCTCTCAAAGTATGAACATGAGAATTATTTTGCGACACCCGAAGGCCTCTATATCAAGGGCCTGGCCTATGCTTTGGTGGATAACTATGCAAATGCTCTCGGGCTAATCGAGGAATCAGTGAGACTTCAGCCAAACAATCCCGAAGCGCTCAGCCAACTGGGCCATGTCTACAGCAAAATGAACCAGTATGAAAAAGCCGTGGATGCATACACGAAATCTTTGGACCTCGATCCTGATAATTACCGGACATCATATGGCCTGGGAATCTCCTATGTAAGACTCCGCAAGTACCAGGAAGCCATCACCCCACTCCAACAATGCACGCAAACAAATCCCGATTTCCCGGACGGTTTTTACAACCTAGGGCTCGCCTATCAATCTTTAGATCAACTGGAGAATGCCGCCCGAGCCTTTGAAGAATTTGTGAAGATCAATCCCGGACCGGCCTGGACCGGCCTCAATCAATTGGGATCCATCTACATGAAGCTGGAACAGTATGACAAAGCCATAGGTGCCTTTGAAGAAGTCGTTAAGACGAACTCACAAGACTTGAAGGCAAATTACAGTCTTGCCCATGCGTACGACATGTCGAACCAGTACGAGAAGGCGGCTCCTCTGTACAGAAAACTCATTCAGCTCAATCCCAAAGATACCAAATCTTACTACAGCATGCTCTTCCGCCTCTATGATAAGGCAGGGGACTATGAGAATGCCGTTACAGTCAGTCAAGAGATCGTGGATCAGGCCCCCGATGATGCCCAGAATCACTACAATCTCGGTTATGCCTACTTGAAAAAAGAAGACCTCGAGAACGCACTGGCAGCCTTCCAGAAGGCCCTGGAACTCAACCCGAGTTTTGATGTGGCCTATTCACAACTCGGATTTGTTCACTTCAAGCTCAAGCAGTTCCAAGAGGCCATCGATGCGCTTAACC
>JBATYS010000342.1:0-3364 GCA_049674205.1 Candidatus Aminicenantaceae bacterium | reverse complement strand
AGGCTCGGCCCTCAGGTGGTCGGCTCCCCTAGATGCAATGGCATAGGTGAGCCCATAGGCCTTGATCCCTCTCGGATCGCCGCATATGATATCCAATCCTTTCACTTGCATCACCAGTTTTTGCGCTTCTTCACTGAAACTCTGAGACAATTTTGTCGCACCGTCGGCGAGCCTGTCTCCGATTCCCCGGCGGTAGGTGATCTTTTCCACAATGTCCCGGATCTTGTTGATATCTCCCCAGGTGATTTTCAATCCATCCAAGTCGTCAGGATGGAGGAGCCCCTTTTCCTGGCATTCCATAATCCATCCGATGACTTCGGCTGTGGAGATAGAATCCAATCCCACCTGATTCAGATAGGCATTCATCTCCAGGGCAAAAGGAAGATCGCTGCTCCCCAGTCGTGAGGTAAAACTGCACAACGTTTCGAATTCGGGACCTTCGGCCTCCTTATTTCCCACCATGTAATAGCGGGAACAATGAAGGTTGCAGTTGAAACAGGCCTTGTTTTTCACCTTGTAGGTTTTGGCCAGCGTCTGTCCTGAGATCTTATCCACATAGGCGCATACACCCTCGAGGAAATGTTTTGTCGGGAGGATGCCGATGCCGTTTAGGTCTGTCATCAACATCGTAGTGCCCAACTTGTACCGCTTCTGGTATTCGTTGTGGTCCAAAATGGCTGCTTCGATTGTCCTGCATTCTTCGAGAAACGCCAAGGGGTCTGCCATCTCTACGGAATGTGTTCCCCTTACAGCCAGGGCTTTTATATTCTTTGACCCCATAACGGCGCCCATTCCTGTCCGGCCGTTCACTCTGTTCCCACTCGAAACAATCGCTGCATAATGGACCAAATTCTCTCCAGCAGGCCCGATGGCAGCCACTTCGATGGAGTGATCCTTTCTATCGCATCTGATCGTTTCTGTTGTCTCCAAAATGGTTTTACCCGAAAGCTCAGAACACTCAATGAACTCAACGCCAGACTCTGTCACCCAAAGATAGACGAGTTTGTCTGCTTTCCCTGTGATGATGATCTGGTCGAATCCTGTCTGCTTCATCTCTGCGGCGAACTGTCCTCCAGCTGCGGAATCCCCCAGTATTCCTGTCAGGGGAGATTTGGCTGTGACTGTGTAGTAGGCGGATGCCGGAAGGAGCGAACCGGTGAGAGGACCGGTGCCGAAGATGATGATGTTGTTTTCTCCGAGTGGATCACATTCAGGGTCGAGTTCTTCAAACAATCTTTTGGTGTTGGCTGCCCGGCCTCCGACCACAGGTTTTATCCAGGCGGGATCGAGAGATTCCACAGAGAAAGTCCGGTTGGAGAGGTTCACCCTCAGCACTCGCCCACCGTAGCCGTACTTAAGCAAAAGCCTGATCTCTCCTTTTTTTGGCTTTCAACCCGATCCTTTTGATATAAAAGTGTCGCTTCTGGCTGGGATTCATTTTTGCTGTAACTTTTTTGATGTCTGCCAGGAAAATTTGTTCGATTGTGTCAGGTTCGAAAGTAATGGCCTCCTCCGTACAGGCTTCTATGCACTTGGGCTTTCCCCCACAGAGGTCACAGACATACACAATTTTATTAAAGATCTCGATTGCCCCGATCGGACAGGCTTTCTCACACACCCCACAGGATGTACACAGCGTAGGAGAGACGATGACCTGGCCCTGCTTGCCCAGGCTTAATGCATCCTCAGGACAACTCATACAATAGCGTTCTTTACACTGGACACAAACAAGGGGAGAATCCAATCCAGACTCATAAAGGTTCAGGACTTTTATCCGGGCGAGAAAATTATTGATCCTTCCCGTATGGACAAATGAACAGGCCGTTTCACACCGCTGACAACCTGTGCATTTACTCAGTTCAACACGAATCACGCTAATTTATCCTCTTTTAAACTCGCTATTCTTCGATCACATCCAGCCGGAACTGGACAAGCCCATCAGGGTCCGGGCATGAAAAGTTTTTCACTTTTTTCACCCAGTGCCCATCATCGAGCTTATCTCTCTCTTCCAAAATAGGAAAAATGGGCATCATGCTCTGCAGGGCCCAGATACACACATGCTGTCCCTCGGGAACAGTGAGCTTGGAATCTTCCACGAAGAAATAGTTCCCCACCTGCATGGGCAGGTTGCAGTAACCGTCGATCCTCTCGACACTTACTTTGATTTTTGCCATATCTTCTCTCCTACCATTCCCACATGAATTATTCATCTGTCACCACTATTATTCAGGTTCTCTGATTTTAATCATAATCCAGACTAATAGGCAAATACAATTTTACCTTTGCTTCTCTCCCGTGTTATGTATGGGATATTATGTGGGGATAGTTTCCCAAACGGTCCTCTGTGCGGTCAGTTCGGGGAACTGCCCCTACATGGTACGAGGCGCCATTCGGCAAAAAACTGTCCCGGCAAAAAACTTGATATACGCAAGGGTTATATAATATAGAGAAAATCCTTCGGGACAATTCTGAATATTATGTGATAAATTAGCAGCGTGTTCTCAAAACAGTGATTTTCGGCGTTGAGTGAATGAAAATTCAAAGGAGGTAAGATATGGAATGGGAATTTATGGGCCGAACAATCCATAAGATAGGAGTCGTGGGGTCCGGGAATATCGGGCCGGATATCGCTCTCTATTTCAGCAAAGTGTTTCATAAGTTTGGTGTTCCTGTGGTTGTGGTCGACATCTCTGAAAAAGCTCTCAAGTCGGGCGAAGCGAGAGTGAAGGGAAAATTTGGTCGCGGTGTAAGATCTGGAGCTTTTACAAAAGAAGAGGCGGATGCCATGCTCGGTAATCTGACCTGGACGACCGATTATGCCCAGTTCGGAGAAGCCGATTTTGTGATGGAAGCGGCCACAGAGGATGTGGAGATAAAAAGAAAGATCTTTGCAGAATTGGAGAAATTCTGTCCGGAGACTGCTATCCTGGCATCAAACTCCTCGCATATGGAGCCAGAGGTCATCTTTGATGAGATCACAAACAAGGAGAGATGTCTGGTCGTCCACTACTTTTTCCCTGCTGATCGAAGTATCATCGTGGAGATCGTTCCGGGGAAGGACACGGCACCCGAGGTCGCAGATTTTCTGTTGAATTTTTATGAACAGATCGGAAAAGCGCCCATCAAGGTGAAAAGCCGGTTCGGGTATGCCATAGATCCTGTCTTTGAAGGTATTTTCCTGGCTGGAGTTCTTTTGGTTGAGAAAGGCATTGCAACAGTGGAACAGATGGATGCCATGATCCAGAGAGTCCTTGGATTGGGTGTAGGGCCTTTTACGGCAATGAACCTTACCGGAGGGAATCCCATCACACAGCATGGAATTTCCGAGATGAATACCAAGATCATGCCTTGGTTTCACTCCCCC
>JBATYS010000341.1:0-2324 GCA_049674205.1 Candidatus Aminicenantaceae bacterium | reverse complement strand
TTCTCAAGACGAGCCTTTGATTCTGATCTATACCCAAGGTTTTCATAGGCTGCAGCTAAGGCTCTGTAAGCCATGGCGAATTCTGGATCGATTCCAACAGCCATTTCCATTACAGCAATGCTCTGGGCCCAATCCCCATTGTTGAGAAACTTGGTCCCATCTCTGTAATATTTATAGGCTTCCGGAGAGTTGGTTGTGATTTTCTCAACCGACTCGTCAAGATCGCTGGCTATTTCGTCGGCACTGAGTTTGAAACTTGTCTTGACCTTCCGGGTCAAATCATCCACCATGGTAAAAAAACTATCCTCACCTTGACCTTCCACTCTTTCAGATCCGACGATCTTCCCTGTTTGTGCCTCCTTCAGAGTGGTGTCGATCCGGATGGTGTCCCCAGCCATCATCATCTTCCCTACCAGCACATACTGCACACCCGCCCGCGATGAGACATCTTCCAAAGCTCGAGAAGAATAACTTTTGACATCCAGGAGATTTTCTTCCTCGAGGATGTTGTAGAGCTCTTCTCCGCTGAGCACAGCGATATACCTGGACTGGCTGAGGTCTGCGATCAGCAGATCCGAAAGAGCCTTTCGCCAGTGGTCGAGATTTTCATCCCCTGTGTTGTTCTCAAAGTGCATGACCGCCAACGATAGTTTGTCGGCAGCGAACGCCACGGTCCTCCTCTGCGAGAGAAATCGCCAGGCCAAAACACCGATAACAACAACGGCGATAAAGATCAAAGCCGGAACAAAAAGCTTCTTCAAGCTGAACTTGACTGTGATCTCTCTGGATGTAACCGGCCGTCTCTCGGGAATGATCTTTTCCGTGCGGGGCATTCCTTCTTCGATCCTCACCAATTCTGCAGTTAATTCTTGTGTATCTTTATATCTTTTTCCCTTCTCCTTGTTCATACACTTAAGGATCACATGGCTGAGGTTCTCTGGAATTTGTGCGTTGACATTCCTGGGATCTTTGGGAATCTCAGTTTTCTGCTTCAGGGCCACGGTGAGAGGGGTCTCTCCCTCGAAGGGTGCATGTCCAGTCAACATCTCATAGAGGATGATGCCCAGAGCATAGATGTCCGTCCTCCCATCAACTTCTTTCCCTTCGAGGCTTTCAGGAGACATGTATTCGGGAGTGCCAAAGATCTCTCCCGTATCCGTGATCCCCTTTGTCCTCAGAGAGCGGGCAATGCCAAAATCCATGATCCGGACGTTCCCTTCACTGTCGATCATGATGTTCTGGGGTTTTAAGTCGCGGTGAACAACGCCCAACCGGTGTGCTTCTGTCAGTCCTTCACAAACCTGGCGGGCAATAAAAATGGCTTTTCCTACGGTAAACTGTCCGATCCTCCGGATGAGGCTTTTCAGGTCTTCTCCCGACACATACTCCATGGTGATATAAGGCATTCCATCCGCTTCACTGAGGTCATACATCCGGCACACATGTCGGTGGGAGATCTTCCGTGCCAGCTTCAGCTCGTTCCTGAAACGATCAAGGGTTTTATCCCCAGGTACAAATTCCAGGTTCAGGAGCTTGAGGGCGACTTTTTCTTCAACCTTTGTGTCCAGGACCTTGTAGACCTTGCCCATGCCTCCCTTTCCCAACTCCTCGATGACCTGGTACCTCCCTGCAAATGTACTTCCTATAGTAAGATCTCTCATGGAAATTATGAGGGTTCTGGTGGGCTGGACGGGAACTTCACCCGTGGGGGATATTGAAGTGCCACAGTTCCCGCAAAACCTCGTCTCGGATGGATTCTCGTACTGGCAATTGGGGCACTTCATCCTCAAATCTATGGTCTCTTTGGGTTCCTTGCAGTCATTTTAGTCTTTTTTATCTCTTTAGTCTATATCATTAGAGCCGGATATGCTGTTATGATTACCGGACTCCTCATTCTGTTCAAAAGGATTTAGGAATCAAGCCAAAAAGATAGATCAAAAGGACTCAAGCGCTGAGGGGATCCTCGTTTCTTGCCTTGAGCAATTTCAGTGTGACAACGTAGCAGAGGCCACCCCAAATGAAGCCGAAGATGGGATCGATAGCATGATGATAACCCAAGTAAACTGTAGAAACTGCCACCCCGAAGGTAGCAGGAAGCAATACAAATCCCAGCTTCTTCGCATACCTGAGAGCCACCAGAGCGATCACAAACACTTCAGATATATGCGATGAGGGGAACGCACCACCCGCCATCCCGGCACTCGCCTGGATCGTGCGGATAAACCACGTGAATAAGTATCCTGTGTACTTCTTTGTGTGCAGGTCTATGAGGCTCTCGGCCATCAGGGGCGACAGCGTCGGCAGAAGATAAAACAGGAAATAAT
>JBATYS010000340.1:0-2355 GCA_049674205.1 Candidatus Aminicenantaceae bacterium | reverse complement strand
TTCTTGCGCAGCTTCACACATCGAAATATTGTTTCCTATTATGATGTTGTGTACCTTTAATTCCCGGATTTCTTCCGGTGATAGTGATTCCATTGAGGGTTTTTCTTTCCCCTTTATCAAATGTGCTTTTATGGATTCTGGCGCAGCATCCCAAAGCTTGTGTTTTTTTAATGATTTAATGGCCGCGTTAAATGTTGTTTTATCCCCGACTGTAGGACCCCAAGGTTCACCGGCGATCTCATCTATGAGGATGAGATTGACAAGAGTTGCAGGTTGAACTATCCTTGCCAATCTTCCTCCCTTTATTTTTGAGACATGGTTTCTCACCGTATTGATGTCTTCTATCGGCGCACCACAGTCTAATAAAAGCTGGTTGATGTTTTTCAGATCGACCATGCTTATCCCAGCTTCAGGTTGGGGCATCAGGGCGGATGCTCCGCCTGTAATCGCACAGATAATCAAGTCATCTTGACCTGCTTTTTGCACGATATCGACGATCTCTCTTGTGGCTTTGTATCCATTTTCATCCGGCACGGGATGGCCCGCTTCTACGACTTTTATCTTTTTCAGTCGTCTCTTTTCCCCCTTTTTTACGGTAATGATCCCACCGGTGAGATTTTCTCCCAGTATTTCTTCGATGGCCTTTCCTACCGCGTAGGTGGCTTTTCCGCCGCCAATGACATAGACATTTTTTAGCTTAGCGAGATCCAATTGAAGCCCATCGATCTCGAGCATATGGTCCTTTAAATGCAACATTTTTTTTGTCAAATCTATCGCATTTACAGATCGAATGGCATGTTCACAGATTTCGAGGGCTGCCTTCCTTCCCGCTTTGAATCCGTGTGATGTCAGTTCATCTGTATTCTTTATAACCATGGCTAATTTTCTAAAGAGCCAATGCGCTCTTCATCGTTTCGATCTCTGTCACTCACCAAAAGCCTTGTTGAATAGGGAGTGGCAATTATTTTTGCATCCTTCCCCATTCTTTGGAACGCGATTGAAAGAGCTTGCTCAATATCGCATACCGATTCAAGAAAAGCGATGTCTTTGACACGTGGATGTGATGATACCACAATTATGCTAGCCTTCTTAAGAATTTTTGCAAGGATATAACAATGATCAATCTTAGGGCTATAGCCTTCTTGATCTATCTTGGAAGAGAATTCTTCTGATAATGATACAGAGGTCATCCACTCCTCAAATAGATCAGGGCCTAGCCCATCTTCACATTGAGCCGGCAAAATGATACAACCGCCATCTTTTATCAACGGCTCAACAGCGAAGACAGCTTTCAGCGACTGATATAAGTCTCTATTGGTAGGGTAGCCGAGAGAAGTGATCACAATGTCCGCTTTTTCGCTGATCTCGATCTTCGAATACTTCTTGAAGAATGCCACACCTGCTTCATGAGCTTTTTTATAATCACCTGAAAAGCATCTTGCGATTTCATTCCTGCTGTTTAAGACGACGTTGACGATATAATCCAATCCCACCATGCCGCAGGCGTTGAGCATATCTTCATGTATGGGATTATTATCAAGAATACCAGGTTTTGCATTCCGGTTTTCTAACATCTCAATTCTATGATTCCATTTGATGGATTCTATACCAGATACACCGGGCAAGATGCTCTTTCGGCCTCCAGTAAATCCCGCGAATTCGTGAGGCTCTATGTATCCGGTGGAGATGACGAAATCTGCTTCGGCCACAAGGTTATTTATCTTTACCTTGGTACCATCCGGAGTGCTGCCAATGAAAGTCAGGCCGTCTTTGTCAAAACAATCGTGGTTGCGCACATCGTAGGATTTGACGATATCCGCCCCAAGCATGGAAATGATCTCATTTTCGCTCATCTTTTGGTGCATTCCCAGAGCAACAATGATTTTGATGTTTCTGCGGGCCACCTTCTCTTTTTCCAACACGTCAAGTAGGGAAGCGACGATGATATTATTCGGAACGGGCCTGCTCTTATCACTGATTATGAGAGCGATTTTATCACCTGGCCTCACCATTCTTCCCATCGTTTCAGTTCCGATAGGCTCTTTTAAAGATCTGTCGATCTCTGCTCTTTGATCGTTTACGCCGGGGGGATCTATGCTTTTTAAAACACCTATAATATTTTCGCTGGGTATTTCTATCTCTATCTCACATCTTCCATAGGGAAATTTTATTCTTTGCCTATCCATATCTTTCCAGCACCTTTTACCTAAAACAAATAAAGGGACTTTTTATTGACCATATTCCAAGTAGAGTACAGTCAGAACTAGCATTGTTGTTCCGAATATAGATACAAGCATTAGAATCCTTCCGAGTCCTCGCGATCTCAGCTCTTTCGGATCTGTGTACATATAGTAT
>JBATYS010000339.1:0-2289 GCA_049674205.1 Candidatus Aminicenantaceae bacterium | reverse complement strand
CAACTTTGACCATATCCACAGCGGGTGCTGAAATCAAGCTGAAAGCGGCCAAGCTGATGACAACTGCCACCAACAGGATTAGTGCTTTTTCTCTGAATCTCATTTTATTCTCCTTATTGATTTTTTCATTCATCGGTCTTACCACCCTCCTATATAGCAATAATCGTGCCAACGTTTATCTTCTAGGGGAAAAAAGTAGAATTTTGATGAATTTTTGAAATATTGCGTCCGCGGGCAGAACAAAAGATGTCCACTAGCGGACAGTCCTTACTCTAAAGGGATCGCTTTGCTTCAGGTTAATTCCAGGTTATTTGGGCTTTTCTATTTCTCGAAGTGGAGGATTGCCCTGCAGAAAATATTCCAGTTGGACAGGCCAAAAACTTAAGTTATCTTGGAACGTATTCAATGTTGAATAACTTTTTGTACGCTATAATTAAAAAAAGCTTTTCATAAAAAGTGCAATCCTGATGAAAACAACCAATCCGGGAAAAAAGGAACGGCGCTCTGAACAAGAGAAACGCACCGAGATAGAGAAACTGCACAAAGCAGATAGAGAGGCTTCATTAAAAGGAAATTTTGCCACCCTGATCACTCTTCTGACCAAAAACTGCCCCAGAATGGAGAATCGATTCGGTGTATCCAGGTATGGAGGCCTGATAGTAATGGAATGATGCTGATTCGCCCCAAGACAGATTCGAACTGCCGACCTACTGATTCGTAGTCAGAGGGTCGACCTTTCGATTTCCTCACTTTACAATCACGCAAAATATAATATACTAATAGTATATAACTAATGGATCATGCTTGACATACATGCTTTAATCTCTTCACGTATTCGTATTGAGTTACTTAAGATTCTGGCTCTTCACCCGCAAGATTCTCACAATATCAATGAACTGAGTAGGAGAACCGGGTTTTCTCCAAGAGGAGTGGAAAAAGAATTGAAAAATCTCCGATCCGGAGGAATTCTTAGGAAAGAAATCACTGGAAATCAACATCGTTATCAGCTGGATCCACAATGCCCTATCACCACAGAAATTAAAAACATTATCGTTAAAACCATAGGCATTACAGACGTTCTAAAAAAAGCACTCGTTCCTGTAGAAAATGATATTGAGCATGCATTCATTTTTGGGTCGTTCGCCTCCGGAGATTATAAAAATGACAGCGACATCGATCTCTTCATCATCTCAGATCTTTCCGGGCTTAAACTCACTGAACTTTTCAGCGGTCCTCAAAATGAAACGGGCCGCTCCGTCAATATCGTCCAGTTCACACTGGATGAGTTCAGCCAAAGAAAAGCGCAGAACGATCATTTTATTACACAGGTTCTTGATGGCCCAAAAATCGAAATCATCGGGCGGTTAGATGAGTCTTGAACTCTGGGAAAAAAACGGCTGGCTACGCAAACACAAAACCAGTACCGCGGAATAGGAGGACTATAAGATGACTGAAGTTTGGGAAAGGGATGCACAGACACCCGATGAGTACCATAATGTTGAATGCCAGCGTGGACGGGAGTTCATCATAAGGCTCACCACAGGGGCCGACGTATTCTCGGCCATACAGAAATTTGCCATCGACCAGAATATTCAATTTGCAAAGATCCATGCGGCTTTTATGGGCGGACTGCAACCAGCAAAATATCTGGTGTGGGCACCGGATACCACGGACCCTGATAACTGGCATAAGGAAGCCGTCGCCACCACAACAAACCTGAGCATGATCCTTGCTCTGAGCGGTATAATCCATCCGCGACCGGGCAAAAACGGGAAACCGGAACCGTTTCCAGCCATTCATTTTGTTGCCGGTGGCGCCTGGGATTGCGCCCCCTTTGGCGGCCACCTCGAACAGGGCAGCATTGTAAAAGGGGTACTGGAGTGTTTTATTACTGAAATAACGGGAATCGAAAACCTGGCACCAGTGGATAGAGTGTACGAGGACGATCAATATCCCGAAAATTGGTACAAATCAATAAAATAGCTCCGCTTAAAGAGATTCTGTAAAACGGCTAAGCCGCTCTCTTAACATATTGTTGCGTGGAATCGGTGATTTTTGTTGTATATTTATTCGTACCGCTCATATAATCCTTCATCAATTTGAAAAAAACTCCATTGAGAGCCAGCAGTGCCACCAGGTTGGGCAGTGCACAGACACCTACGGATATATTGGCAAACACCCACAACCGTTCCACATTGGCGACGCCTGCAAATAAAATACCCGGCAGTAGATAGAGCCATCGAAAATATCTCACATATTTTTTGTTGAACACATTTACGAAGGCGGTTT